>CAZJDS010000206.1:0-4764 GCA_964544795.1 uncultured Alkaliflexus sp.
ATACTCAATGTTAATATTAATAATATTTAAACGTTTATAAAACCGTATTGGAAGCAAAATTAAATTTATCCGCATCGAAAAACAAATATTTCAAATTTCATTTTTCTTTTCAAATTTCATTTATTCCGATAGATTAGGCGTTTTTGTAAGCTATTGAGCCTGATTATCATCTGCTTGGTGCGCTTTAGCAATGTGTATCATTCACAAAATGTTATACATAATTTATAATCCTTTAACGCTATTTGCTCGCAACAGTGATTTATCCTTATTGTTTACGTATTATAAAATATTGGACGACAAAGTACAAAATAAAAATAGAAAACAACGCTTTTAAACGTTTATTTCGCCCTTTAACGATAGAGACATTTGTTTTTTTACCTCTTTTAGTGAATTGCAATTTTTTAGAAGATACATGAGTTTGGTCATGGCAGACTCGGTGGTTGTGTCGTGTCCGCTTATCACGCCTAACTTTGATAGATATACACCTGTTTCGTAGCGCCACATCTCTACTTTTCCGGAAGTGCACTGGGTAACGTTTATTATAATGATCTCTCTTTGCAATGCCTCTTCTATAGCCTTTAAGAACCAAGGGTGGGTGGGTGCATTACCCGAACCAAATGTTTCTAATACCACCCCTTTTAATCCTTCAATTTGTAATATGGAGTTAAAAATTGAAGGAGTGAGACCAGGAAATAATTTTATAAGCACCACATCTGTGCACATTTCTTTTGAAACATAAAAAGGCTTTTTACTGGCTGAGCGATGAATTAAATGGGAGTTGTACTTAATGTGAAGACCAACCTCTGCAAGAGGAGGATAATTGTAGCCAGTTTTATCCAAGTCTCAGGATCCATCATGGAGGAGTCTATGAGCGGATTAAAAGAGATGGTAGAAACGTGAAAGTCGAATCGCTTTAGCTCAGGTACTCTTTGGTAAATATTCTCAAAATTAAATGGAACCAGAGAGTTGGTCTCTAAGTCTTTCACCATTCCAATGGTGCCACCGGTGTAGATGATGAGAATTCTTTTTTCCAAAGTGTTCTATAAAACAGAATTGAATACTTTCTTTGCATTTAATGTGGTCACACCTTCCATCTCTTTTGGTGACACTGCAAACAGATCGGCCAATGTTTTGCAAATATGCTCCACATAAGCAGGTTCGTTTCGTTTGCCTCGATAAGGAACGGGTGCCAAATAAGGAGCATCACTCTCCAGCACTATCCTATCGTATCCCAAAGGTTGTAAAACTTCTCTCAGATGTGAGTTCTTAAAGGTAATCATTCCATTGATGCCCAAATAGAAATTGGGCATTTTTAAAATGTACTCTGCATCCTCCGATGTGCCCGAGAAACTGTGAAAAACACCTCTTAGTGTTGGCTTATATACGCTTTCGATCACTTCAAAGGTCTCTGTAAAGGCATCTCGAACATGAATCACAACGGGCAAATCCAGTTCCATTGCCCACTCCAATTGGGTAGCAAAAACCTTTTTTTGTTCTTCTAAAAATGTTTTATCCCAATAGAGATCCATTCCAATTTCGCCGATAGCAGAAAAATTGCGTAGGTTAAGCCACTCTTTAATTGTGTTTAGCTCTTCTTGAAAATCTTCTCTGACCGATGTGGGATGCAGTCCCATCATGACATGACAGTAATGGGGGTAGGCAGTTTCAACAGCTAACATCTGGTCAATAGTTTGGCTGCTGATGTTGGGCATCATAATATTTTTAATGCCCACCGCACGGGCTCTTTCAATCATCTCCTGGCGGTCGGCATTAAAATCATCTAAATATATGTGCGAATGTGTATCTATCATACGATCCCTTGGGACATCATCGCTTCAGCTACTTTTACAAAACCACCAATGTTGGCACCTTTCACGTAGTTTATCTTTCCGCCTGGCGTTTCTCCAAACTTCACACAGGTGTGGTGGATGTTAGACATGATTTGTTTTAATTTCTCATCTACCTCTTCACGTGTCCATGAGATGCGCATGCTGTTTTGTGTCATTTCCAATCCAGAAACAGAAACGCCGCCTGCATTAACCGCTTTGCCTGGGGCAAATAGGATCTCTTTTTGTGCCAACTTGGCGGCTTCGGCAGTACATCCCATATTCGACACCTCGGCAATAAGTTTACAGCCATTGTCGATAAGCGTTCTTGCATCTTGTTCATTCAACTCATTTTGGATGGCACAAGGCATGGCAATATCGACTTTTTGTTCCCATGGTTTCTTTTTAGGGAAGAACTCCACGCCAAATTCTTCCGCATAAGGAGCCACTACGTCGTTGTTGCTGTGACGAAGCATCAGCATATAATCAATTTTATCTCCGCTAATGCCGTTGGGATCGTAGATGTAGCCGTCGGGACCCGAGATGGTCACCACTTTTGCACCCAGCTCAACAGCTTTGGTTACTGTTCCCCAAGCCACGTTGCCAAATCCAGAGACCGCGATGGTTTTTCCTTTTAAGGTATCGTTCTGCAGTTTGAGCATTTCACGCACAAAATAGATGGCGCCAAAACCCGTAGCCTCCGGACGAATAAGGCTGCCCCCAAATTCACGGCCTTTACCTGTAAATACACCTGTAAATTGGTTGGTCAGTTTTTTATACATGCCAAACATATAACCCACCTCACGTGCACCCACGCCAATATCTCCTGCGGGCACATCCGTGTCGGCGCCGATATGGCGAAACAGCTCACTCATAAATGATTGGCAGAAACGCATAATTTCGTTGTCAGATTTGCCTCTGGGCGAGAAGTCAGCTCCTCCTTTTCCTCCCCCCATTGGGAGTGAAGTTAAGCTGTTTTTAAACGTCTGCTCAAAACCCAAAAACTTGAAACTACTTAGCGTTACGCTCGAGTGAAAGCGCAATCCTCCTTTGTAAGGGCCAATGGCAGAGTTGTAGCCAATTCTATAGCCTCTGTTTACTTGAACTTCTCCTTTGTCATCTACCCAAGGAACACGGAATATCACGACGCGCTCTGGTTCAATCATCCGTTCTAATATCTTCGCTTTTTGGTAACGAGGGTTTTCCTGGTAAAAATCCCATACGGTTTCCACCACTTCTTGAACTGCTTGTAAAAACTCTTTTTCATTAGGGTTTCTCCGTTGCACTTCGGTCATAAAAGCTTGCATCTTTCCATCCATAACTGTTGCTGGTTTTGCGTTTGTTTAGTATCTAAATTTTGTTTTTTAAAAGAGTGTGAACCTGAAAGTTCTATTCACAAGGATTGTGAATAGGAGATTCTATTATTTTGTCGGTTGTTTACGATTACACATTAATTTTTTGTAATTTTTTTTCAAACAAAGGCATAAAGGTAATTTAATTAGATGTTTTAGCAATATCGAGGGGGGAGGATTTTTGTATAAATATGATTTTAGTCATGTAGATCCCTCTTTTTTTAATGAGTAAAGATGCTGCTGCGCCTGCGGTGCGACCTTTTTGTAGAAAGATAGCTATCTGATTGTTAACAGCTTCGTAGGAGCGGTGTTTTAGGGATGTATTCAGATGTTCTCCCTCTTACACCTCCCATGCTTAGCGGTTTACAAAACTACGTGTGATAATTAAAATATCACACGTGAAAAAAATATTATTACACGTAATATTCTGTAATAGCAAGCGTGCTATTTTAAAAACGCTGCGCTTCAAAGCTGTTTTTGCCTGCGAGGGATTTTTTGTTACACCTTCTTGACTTCCTCGCAGCAGGGAGTCTTTAACTTCAACCAAATGATAGGCGTTTTTAGAGGTCTAAACTGATGCGCTTTCTATGTTTTATAGCAGATTTACGACTGTTTACGGTTCTTAAACAATGAATCTTCCTCTTTTAAATAAAAAGTTATTAGCGGTTGTTTAAAGGCAATATAGGGTTCAAATTTGAATATTCATGGCTGTGTTGAATCTGACAAATATTGTTAGAAGATATGAATATACTGTAAAACAGAAATAGATTCCCAAAAATGACAAACTTTTTATTCTTTCTCTCGTATCAATCGGTATTACCTGTCTCCTTAGCCACTAGAATTAAAGAGTTTTATACTTTACTATATAAAGAGATGCGTAGCAAAAGTAATTGGATGAAATATTGGTTGCTGGTGACTCTGTTGCTCAATGGATTTGCTGCTGTTGGCCAGGTGATTAAAAGCGTAGATTTTACTGTTGATGGCCCTAAAGACTTCTGTTCAGGAGGATTTCCTAAGTTTGAGGTGCTTGTTAAAATGGAGGGTGGACTTGAATACGAATTAGATGTAACTATCGAAAACTCAGGAGATAAAAGGACTTTTGGTGGTGTTAAAAGTAATATCTTAAAAAAACTAAATTGGAATTCTAACATCACATCTACCTCTGAATTTGAGATTATTGATATTTCTTATAATGGGAGTTCTCTTCTTCCATTGTCTTCTATACCTACACTTATTCTTAACGTGTTTGCGACCCCTACTGTTTATACTATAACTGGTACAGATAAGTGTGGCACTTCAGAAGCACTGGTAATTGGATTGCCAGGGAGTGAAATTGGAGTAGATTATGAATTGGTTAGAAATGGTGTCCCTTTAACAAATCCAACACCAGTGGTTGGGGATGGAAATCCAATGATCAATGCTTTTTCTGTAAATACTCCAGGTGTTTATACTGTTCAAGCTTCTCGCAGTGGTTGCGATCCTGTAAGCATGAATGGCATAAAGTATTTAAGAGTCAAGCCAACAAATGTTTCTTTTAAAAACACTGCTGACGCTTGCGGCACAGGCGCAATTACATTGGCTACCTC
>CAZJDS010000207.1:0-4752 GCA_964544795.1 uncultured Alkaliflexus sp.
GAAAAGAGGTGAATCGTTTTCAAGGCGTGAAAACCAAAAACTTTTTATTAAAGAAGATCAAGGAGGCTTGATTAAACGAATAAAATTCTACAAATTTGAACAAAAAGCGATAAGATAGATTGAATATTGTTCCATTATTCGTTAACTTTGTTTTATGAATAAAAAACGTCAACTAATATATTTTAAAAAATATTTTTGGAGTTTTTTTAATTCACAGACAGAGAAAACAAAAGATAAAATTGATTATGTTCTCTTTCTTGTTACAGTGGCTGATAAGATACCAAGAAAGTTTTTTGAACAAATGGTTGGATACGATGGATTGTTTGCGATCCGGATTGAGTTTGAAAGCAATATCTATCGTATATTTTGTTGCTTTGACCGAGGAAATGTGGTGGTTCTATTCAATGGATTTCAAAAGAAAACTCAAAAAACACCAAAGAAGGAGATGGAGAAAGCCATGCAAATTATGAAAGAGTATTTCGATTACAAACAGAAAGGAGATGAAAAATGAAAGACATTACAACCTTTGATGAACATCTCGAAAACAGATACGGTAAAACTGGCTCGAAGGAAAGAACTGAATTTGAGATAAAAGCAAAATCTTTTGCAATTGGTGAAATTATAAGAGATGCAAGAAGAGAGGCTCACATGACTCAAGAGGAGTTAGCGCATAAGACTGGAACCCGTAAAAGCTTTATTTCTCGAATTGAGAATGGCCACAGCGATATCCAATTATCAACTTTATACCGACTTGTAGAGATTGGTTTTGGAAAAAAAGTCAATTTAACATTTGATTGATTATTTAAAGGAGGATATTGCGTAAAATATTTGTTGTTATTTTATTGAAACACGTTTTTATTTGAGCGATGGAGGATAAGTTCTTCCATCGCTTTTTCTATTGTTGAAATTTATCTTGGCGATCTCCTACAATTCTCTAATTTTATAGTTTCGTTTTGATTTTATTAATTTACTACGAATGAATAAAATAATTTCTTTTTTCACAGTTTTGGTCATGACAATCTCTTTATTTTCTTGTGTCTCTGACAGCAGCAAACTATCTCTTCAGACGGGAGATCTGCTCTTTACTGGTTCATTTGCAACAGAAGAAGGACTCCTCTCAGATGCTATTAATGAGGTAACGCAAACTTCTCTTAAAACGAATTACACCCACATGGGATTGGTGGTGGTGGAAGATGGTAAAGTTGAAGTGATACACGCTGCCCCTAAAAAAGGAGTGTGCCGTGAGCCGTTGGAGAGTTTCTTGGAAAAAATGAAAGTAGTTGATTTGTACAGATTCAAACCCAAGTTGAATATTTTTTTTGATGGTGCAATTGAAAAAAGTATCCTATTAATGGGATTGCCTTACGATTCGCTTTATATTATGAATAGCGAAAATGGATATTACTGTTCCAGCCTCATTTATACGCTATTTGAAGATCAAAATATTTTTCAGTTGGAGCCTATGACTTTTAAAGATCCAGTAACTGGACTGTTACATCCTTCATGGGAATCTCATTATAATCGATTGAATGTGGCCATTCCTGAAGGATTGCCTGGTTGCAACCCCAATGGTATGGCAGAATCAGATGCAATAAATTATGTGGGTTCATTGAATTTGGAAAATCTTGAATTGATGGTATCGAAGTTAAAAAACCATAGATTGTTCCGAACTGAAAGGTAGAAGGTGAAAGTTGCGATAGCAGATTGGTAAATTTTGATTCTCTATTCTTTATTAATCATGCACTTAAACACACTTCGCGACACTTCGACAAGTACAGTAATCTAAGAATTCAATATTTGACTCTTTCACAAACTAAGACCCTATTAACTAACTTGCTAATCGCCTATTTCCTGTCGAAACCTCACTTCCATAAGCTCTCCAAACTTCGACAAAAAAATGAGCCAAGATGTTACTTATCTCGGCTCACTGTTATTTATAGAAATGTATCGGTATTTAAAGCACCCACTATTTTCTCTTTTTCATCTGCTGTTGTTGTTTAGCCATTTTTTCGAGTCTCTGTGCGAAACCAGATTTTTTAGTTGGTTTTTTTTGGTTCGCATGTAATTTAGCCAATATTTTTTTGTCATCAACAAACTGTCTGATTATGAAGGTTTGTCCTACAGTAATTAGGGTTGAGATGAAATAGTAGTAACTTAATCCTGATGCGTAGCTGTTAAAGATAAATAAGAACATAATCGGCATCATATACATCATCCCTTTCATTCCTGGCATCTGATTAGATGATTGAGTCATTTCAGAGTTCATCTTAGTATAGAAGATGTTGGTTCCAGCCATTAAAAGAGTGAAAAGACTCACGTGACTACCGTAAAATGGAATGGTAAATGGTAAATTTAAAATACTGTCGTAAGATGATAAATCTGTTGCCCACAAGAAGCTTTCTTGGCGTAGCTCGATAGATGCAGGGAAAAATCGAAACATCGCAATGAGAATAGGCATTTGCAGCAGCATAGGTAAACATCCGCCCATGGGATTTACCCCTACCTTTTTATACAACGCCATAGTTGCTTGCTGGCGTTCCATTGCTTTATCCTTAGGTATGCGAGCGTTGATCTCTTCAATTTGAGGTTTTAAAACCTTCATTTTAGCTGAAGAGATATATGATTTATACGTGAAAGGAAATAGTACCAACTTAATCAATAAGGTTAATATCAGAATGATGATTCCATAATTGCCGATATAACCTGCTAGAAAATTAAAAATAGGTATAACCGCATAACGGTTGATCCAGCCCAAGATCCCCCATCCTAAACCAATCAGTCTAGTCAGCTCAAGTTCTTTACCATAACTTTTCAATGTGTAAAAATGGTTAGGACCGAAGTAAAAACTGAAATCCAGTTCTTGGTTTTGTACCAAATCGATGGGAACTACTACTTCCGCACTGTTATATTGAAGGAATTTGCTTGTTTCATCTGTCTCTACCTTGCTTTCTACCGATGCACTAGAGAATGCATCATCAGCAATGAAAACAGATGAAAAGAATTGACTCTTAAAACCAATCCACTTTATTTTGGTGCGAAGATCTTTGCTGTCGTCTTTGGTTGTTTTTAGCCAGTCAACTTCATCTTTATAAAATTTATAATACAGTCCAGAATATTGCTGTTCAAAAGAGCGCCCCTTTTCAAAAGAAGGCATCTGCATATACCAGTTAAAATCGATGGATCCGCGTGGAGTAGCCATCAGATGCTGTAAGTTATTGGTGTTTACAGTAAACTTTGCCATATATTCATCTTTGGGCAAAGTGTAGGTAAATGCCAATGATTCACCTGTCGGTAGCGCCAATTCATATACTACGCTGGTATCTGTTTGACTCTTTAAATTGAAATAGAGTTGATTGGTATTATAAATGCGGGTATTGTGAGTGAAGTTAAAACCAAATTGGTTTTTATCTCCATCAAAAAGAACCAATGGATCTCCATCAGATGTTTTGTATTTTTTTAACTCCACCGAATAAATCTTCCCTCCTTGATTGGATAAAATCATTTTAATTTTCTCGTTCTCCAAAGTGGTGAAAGACTTTTCGCCTTCAATGAATGGACTTATCTGCCCATATTGTTGTTGTAGCGTGACACTACTTGCTTCATCATTACTGGATTGAATATCTACGCTAATGGTTGCTTTTTCGGCTTCCGCTTGAAGTTGTTTAACCAACTTCTCTTGTTCCAACTTCAATTCAACAATACGCAAGGAGTCTTGACGTTGTCTTATCGCTTCAATCTCTTGCTCAGACGGCTTGTTTATAAACCAGAAACCTATTAAAATCAATGTGATAATAACAAGTCCTGTAATCGAATTTCTATCCATAATTACTATTTGGCTTTCCTATTTAATGACTTTACATCAGCTATAGGAAAAAAATTATATGTTTTATTTTTTGTTTTCAGAAACAACTAACTCTTCAATGGCTTTTTTAACAAAAGCTTTGAATAGAGGATGTGGTTTTAAGACAGTGCTGCTGTATTCAGGATGAAATTGAACGCCCATAAACCATTTGTGATCAGGGATTTCCACAATTTCCAAAAGACCTGTTTCTGGATTAAATCCTGTACCTATCATGCCCGCCTTCTCAAACTGCTCTAAAAAATCATTGTTGAATTCATAACGATGTCTGTGTCTCTCTTTGATGTTTTTGACTCCGTATGCTTCGTATGCTTTTGATCCTTCTACCAATTCACATTCGTATGAACCCAAACGCATGGTTCCACCTTTATCCGTTACGTTTTTCTGACTCTCCATCAAGTCAATTACTGGATAGGGAGTGGTGGGATCCATCTCTTTGGAGTTGGCTTTGTCCAGATGAAGAACATTGCGTGCAAATTCAATAACAGAACATTGCATACCTAAACAGATTCCTAAAAAAGGAATGTTTTGTTTACGAGCATGGGTTACGGCAATTATTTTTCCATTAAATCCTCTATGTCCAAATCCTGGAGCTACTAAAATTGCTTGTACTTCTTTCAACTCTTGTTTGACATTCTCTTTGGTGATGTTTTCACTTTGCACAAGTCGGATGTTCACTTTGTAATCTTCGTAGGTGGCTGCGTGGATTAACGATTCGATAATAGATTTGTATGCATCATTGAGTTCAACATATTTACCTACCAAAGCAATGGTCACGCTGTTTTTTGCATTTTCAAGTCTATATAGAAAATCTTTCCACTCTTTTAGTTTTGGCATTGGGCCAATGGGAAGGTTAAGTTTTTCCAATACTATTTCATCCAACCCTTCTTCTT
>CAZJDS010000208.1:0-4723 GCA_964544795.1 uncultured Alkaliflexus sp.
CCAAGACATCCTTGTCATCTCTTTTGTACTTAAGCATGTCTAAAGCTTTGTAGCCTTTAATTTCAGGGGTTGGTGTACGCGGATGATCCCCAAAATACTCCATGCGTTGATCATATACCTTCATGAGCATTTGGTACAATTGCTCAAAAACTTCAGGATCTTTGTTTTTCTCTATCTTCAGTCCAAGTAAATTTACGCCGTCAATATATAAATTGACAGTAGCAGCTGGGCAGTTGTTGAAAGCTTGTTCCCATGCAGGGTATGCTGCATCGTAATTTTTATTTTTAAGATCCTCACCATATAATGAGAGGTTTTTTAAACACTCTACACTATCTTGTCCTGCACCATACTTGGTATTTAACTCTCGCCCTGTTTGGGCAGTTGCTGTATAGGATAGAATACAGCCGATCGCTATTAATTTTAATATTTTCATTTTTATCTCTTTTGGTAAAGATTCCCTGTTCTTACAGTTTTTTGCAATATAATTAATTAAATTTTCTTTTTATAAACCAAAACTCATGCATGGTCAGACTGAGTGAGATGCGTTGGTAAACTTCCTTATACGCATCTTTTTCAAATGTGCCTCTGTTGCCATACTCATAGCCTATATTGATGCTTGTTTTTGAACGGCGTAATGGTAAACCTATTCCCACGCTCACACCATAATTTTTTAGTTGATTATTATCAACCATTATATATTCATTGGCATAATGAAAACCAGCCCTATACCTAACTCTTTGGATATATTTTGTGCCTGTTCTCTCATTCGGAGTCCACTCTACCCCGAATGCAAATCTGGAGGCATCTGCTGTTTTTGTTATCATACTGTCAGGAAAAGCCACTGAACCCCATTTCTGCAAGGAGTAATCTGCAGCTAAAGTTAATTTATCTTTGATATTGTATGAAACACCCACACCAATTTTTGACGGAAAGTTAAAATCCATATCGCTCCACTTTGATGCACCAAATTTTATGGTGTCATTAACAGAAAACAGTTCATTCTCTATTCCTATCGAAGAGCCATTTGCAATCAGTTTTGAAGATGTTCCATTTGAAGGGAGTGCAGGCGAAAAGGTTGCTCCCACCGTAAAGTTTTTATGATCAGAGAGGTTGATGGTGTATTGAGCTGCCAAATCTACTAAAAGGCTACTCATTTTGTGCTCGTTTTTAACACCATAGACACGAGCGTCAGGGCTGCTTGTGAAATAGGCATAACTTTTATGATATACACTACCAAACCAAAAAGATGCATTGGCTCCTACTGAAAGGTTGGGAATTATTTCATAGCCCACTCCTCCAAATAGTGATGTTATATTTCCAGCACCTATTGAAGTTTGTAAAGTAGGCTCGATGGTATTCCCTTTCGTTTGAAATTGATACCCAGCTTGTGCAGCTGGCTTTATACCTATAGAAATTCCAACTTTTCTATGAATGGGAAATCCAAATGCAAAATAATCAAAATCTATATCAGAAAAGCTCTGCGATTGTCCACCAGATTTTAAAGACTGCGAATGACCGCTCAAACCAACTTCGAGGAAAAAGGACATGGAGTCCATTGCTGAATAGGAGGCTGGGTTAAGGCTATTTAAACCATTGACTCCTCTTACGCCGATTCCAACACCCCCCATGGAATTATTGCTTCCATACCCACGATCATTTAATTCACCTAGCCCGTAGCGCGAAAAAGGTGAGTAAGTCCTAGTTTGAGACGTTATACTACCAAAAGTAAGCAGTAGTAGAAGTGCTGTGAGTATGTGTCTAATTGGTTTATACATTATGTTCCAGTATTCTATTTAGCCCTAATAAAACTAAATTTTGGTTTACAAAGATGGGTTTTTTTAGCTTTTTGACAAAAAAATCTGAGTCGCCGCCCGTAATAATTGTCTGAATATCTCCCCATTTCTCAGTGCAGATCCTTATATAACCCTCAATCTCAAAAATCATTCCATTAATGACTCCCGCTGAAATAGCTTCTCGTGTGTTCTGTCCAGGAAACTCGCCAAACTCGCCTTTATCTACCAATGGCAATTGATGCGTGAATTTATTCAATGCTTTAAATCGCATCTCTAAACCTGGCGCAATATTTCCGCCCAAATAATGGTGGTCGCTCGATAGAAAGTCAAAGGTGATGGCTGTGCCTGCATCAATGACCAAAATGTTTTCATTTTCAAAAAGGCTTTGTGCTCCTGCAACGGCACCAACTCTATCTTTACCAATGGTTTTTGGCGATTTATATTGATTGATAAAGGGCAAGGCTGTGTGGTGATTGAGTTTAATTGTTTTTTTTGCACATTTATCAATCCAGTCAAACTCATCGTTACCAATGACGGAGGAGAGAATGATTCCATCCGGAGAGTATTTGTTGATAAATTTTTCTATCTGAAACCGATCAGCCTTTTCAAGGATGGTGGTAATCAGCAGTTCGCTATTTTTAAAAACCCCAACTTTTGTGGAGCTATTTCCGTAATCGACGGCTATATTGACCATGTTTTATTGTGTTCAAGCAAAAATGAAAGGGCAAAGTTAATGCTTTAATCATAATTGCTTCTATATTATTTCACTCTGTTTAGAATTTAAGAATCAATTGTTGCAAAACTCATCTCTTCCAGCAGTGTTAAAATAGCATTTAAAGAGTCTGCCTTTTTTATAATCATCCAAAGTTTTCCTTGTTTCTCCTCCATTTTGGCCATTTTAGAATTCTGTTGTAGCCATTGAAGTATATGACTAAAAATTTGAGATTTATAGAAGGGTGATTGCTGGTTGCTAACAAATTGAATACGCACACTTCTGTTTTTATAAATCAACTTTTCCATTCCCAGCTTTTCAGCTTCCAAACGTATCTTTATCATTCTAAGCAAACCTTCTGACTCTGTGGGAAGTTCTCCAAAACGATCTTCTAAGTTCTTTCTGAACTCGTCGATTTTACTCATCTCTTTGATGGTGTCCAGATTTCTGTACAATTCCATCCGCTCAGCGACATTATCCACGTATGTTTCAGGCAATCTTATGTTCAGATCGGTTTCAATTTGGCATTCAGTCACAAATTTACCTTGTTGAATAGCATCTTCCGTAGATGTCGCCAGAAGTTCTGGATATTCTGTTTCTCGCAATTCAAGAACTGCTTCTTCCAAAATTCTTTGGTAGGTTTCGTAGCCAATGTCGGCAATGTATCCACTCTGTTCAGCACCTAAAAGATTTCCAGCACCACGTATGTCTAAATCTTGCATGGCGATATTAAATCCGCTGCCCAAATCAGAAAACTCAGCCAATATGTTTAATCTACGCCGAGCCTCATCCGTAAGATTGGTAATAGGAGGCGCCAATAGATAACAAAACGCCTTCTTATTGGAACGTCCTACACGCCCCCGCAATTGATGCAGTTCACTCAACCCAAATTGATGTGCATTATTTATGATGATGGTGTTGGCATTGGCAATATCTAATCCCGACTCAACAATGGTGGTGGCGATAAGAACATCGTACTCCCCATTTATAAAGTCCATCATGACTTTCTCCAGCTTTGTCCCCTCCATTTGACCATGACCTACTGCTGTTTTGACTTTGGGGAGCAGGCGGTTAACAAAAGCCTCTATCTCAAGGATGTTTTGCACACGGTTGTTGATAATGAAGACTTGACCTCCTCGTTCGACTTCATAACTTATGGCTTCTCGAATTATATCTTCGTTGAAAGTGTGCAATTCGGTAAAAATAGGTTGTCGGTTGGCTGGGGCTGTATTTAAAATAGAGAGATCGCGGGCTCCCATTAATGAAAATTGTAAAGTACGTGGAATGGGCGTAGCTGTGAGGGTGAGCGTATCGACATTGACCTTTAGTCGTTTGAGTTTCTCTTTCACCGATACGCCAAAGCGTTGTTCCTCATCTATAATTAACAGACCAAGATCTTTAAATTCAACATCTTTCCCTACCAACCGATGTGTACCAATAAGAATATCCACATTTCCTTTCTTTGTATCTTGCAGAACAGATTTAATTTCAGAGGTTTTGCGTAATCTACTTATGTACTCCACTCTTACGGGAAAGTTTTCCAATCGCTCTTTAAATGTATGGAAGTGTTGAAGTGCCAAAATGGTGGTGGGTACCAAGATGGCTACTTGTTTATTATCTGCAACGGCTTTGAAAGCAGCTCGAATAGCTACTTCCGTTTTTCCGAAGCCCACATCGCCACACACCAGTCTGTCCATGGGCATATCGGTCTCCATGTCTGCTTTTACAGCTTGCGTAGCTTTGTATTGATCGGGGGTGTCTTCATACATAAAAGAGGCTTCCAACTCTTGCTGCATAAATGTGTCTGGAGAAAATGAGTATCCAGGTTCTGCTTTTCGATGAGCATAGAGTGCAATCAACTCCCGAGCAATATCCTTTACTTTCTTTTTGGTTCGCTCCTTTAGCTTCGACCAGGCAGCGGTACCCAGTTTATTTACTTTGGGCGGTTCGCCCTCTTGCCCTTTATATTTGCTGATGCGATGGAGCGAATGAATGTTAACTAAAAGCACATCATCGTCTCTGTAAACCAGTCGAATGACTTCTTGGCGACGCCCATTTTCCTCCACGTTTACCAATCCGCCAAAACGACCAATGCCATGATCAATATGCACCACATAATCACCAGGATTCAATCTGGTGAGCTCTTTTAAAGAGATGGTTTGACGTGCCTCCTTGGTTCTATCGGTTTTTAAACTGAACTTGTGATACCTGTCAAAAA
>CAZJDS010000209.1:0-3825 GCA_964544795.1 uncultured Alkaliflexus sp.
TCTAAACTACGTGTTTCGGTAATGTTTAAAATTTGATCAATATATTCTGCCGGCTTATCATACACCCACCTCTTGATGGGATTATAATCCAAGCATTCATCATCATTTTTTTCTTCTATAAATATTTCAAACTCCTTAATGCTTTTGAAATGTCCGGATGGATTCGGCGTTAATTGTTGATTCATTTTTATTAAAATACTTATGGCAGCTGCCCCATTTATAATGTTTCATATCTTGCACCGGTTTGCTTTAATGATGGCAGACAAAGCGTCCCTTTACCGCCCCTCTTTCAACAGCTATTGAGCTGGCTTTTTTATATGTATATCGATTAAATTTTTAATTCTGGCCCCAACATCTAATTTCTGGACTTGTATAAATCATCGCTTTGCTTTTGCACAATCAATCATTATTACATCATTCTGAGCCTATCAACTCAACCCTAAAACCAAACGATTTTAATTTTCAATGATGGTGTCAACAAATAATTATTCCTCAGTAGTAGACACTTTTTCTTGAGTAGCCCCCTCAAATGAATCCCTAAGTTGAGTTCTCCACCTATTCGCGATTTGTTGTATGTTGTCATCCCCACCAAAATCACTTGACCAGCCATTAACAAAAGATATGTCCATTGAGCCGGGTAACTGGTCCTCACTTAGCTCATTTATAAGAACTCTTGATGGTATTGTTGCTGCTTGTCCAATAAAAATTGCTTCCCTTCTTCTTAAAACAGGAAGGACTTTAGCCATGCTACTAAGTGAGTCTGGTAAAAATCTCATAACGTAAGATTGATCATCTCCATTAGTAAGTCTTAATACCAACCAACTATTACATTGAGATAAGACTGTAGACTCAATTTCACTTGGTCTTTGAGAAATAAGCATTAATCCAATACCATACTTTCTTCCTTCCTTTGCAACCCTTTTTATTGCATCTTGTGCTGCCATATATTCAGCTTCACCACGATTTGGTACATAACGATGAGCCTCCTCGCAAACTAAAAGAACAGGATCGTTCTTTCTTTCCTCTGGGGTTTCCCACAACTTATACATAAAGAGTAGTCTTGCTATTGTTGAACTGACAATGCCCGCAACATCGTTCGGAATACCTGACAAATCAACAATTTTAAGTGTATTATGTAATGACACAAATTGAGAAATTATATCCTTGATTTCATCCGCTTCGCTATTCCAGTCATCCATTAAAAAATTTAGCCTTACATCTCTTTTTAGGATATCTATTTTATTAAGGATATTTTCATGTTTATCACGCTTTGAAGCGGCAGATATTTTCATCATATCCTCAGTTATTTTTGTTCTTAATGTATTTAACGAAAATGGAACTGGGGAATCCACTGAAACCTCACCCTCTTGGAATCCTATTTTTTCAGCACCTTCTTTACGAGCTTCAATCAAAGCCATTTTTAAAATATTAGTTTGGGAAGTAGCTTGAAATTCAGTCTTCCCAATAAATAAATCAATTAATTCTTGAAGATTTAGTAACCAATATGGCAATTTCAAAGAATCTTCATCAGAAACTAAACGTTGGGCCCCCGGGAAAGCCTTGCCATATTCATTATGAGGGTCTAATATAATAATATGGGGGTGCCATGGTTTAGGTTTATTTTCATTATCTAATCCAGGATTATAATCTAAAATAGCATGAATTATTGCGGTCACTGTCCCTGATTTACCTGAACCGGTTGAACCTAGAACAGCAGTATGCTTTGAAAACATCTCATTTATATTAGCAAAACATGGAATAGAACCAGTACCCACATAGGTTCCTATTCTTATTGCTTCTTTATCTGTGCACTCATAAATGCTTTGAAGCTCGGTCGATGTAGTCAAGAATATTTCTTGTTGTGGTAGAGGATAGGTGCTTATTCCTCTTTCAAACTTAAGCACACATTTGTTATCTGGTGTTCCATGGGGAATTTTCCATATACCCTCACCGAATAAATCCGCTTCCAAGATTCTAGAATCCTCAGAGGGAGGGATTGCCAAACCTTTTTCTGCTTCGATCTCACTTTTCATTCTTAAACGTGTAACATACATGAACAAAAGTTTATTTCCAAAATAGGATTTAAGTATTGAACCATATTGACCAATTGTATAAACTTCCGCATTATATACTCTTGTTAATTCATCAATGGATTTATCTAATTCAGCCTTAATATGGCTTCCATCAACTTCAATAATTTTCCCAACTCTTAAATTTTGATCAGGCTCCCTACAATTAAGGGGATTCATTCTCCCACCCCGCTTACTAAATCACATAGTTTTTCAAATTTATACCACTCGATATCTTTTGATGCTTTTAAGAGTTCATGACCGTCTTTCCAAATACCCCTTTTACTCAGTATCAGAATTCGCGAGTTTATATCCTCATCTAATAACCATGACTCCAAAGACCTTGGTAATTTATCACCGCCATAAAATATTACAACAGAAAGTGCCCCATCACTATTTCGAATGGCATTATAAATTTCAATATTTATATGTTCATCATTGAAACCATAGCCTATTATCGCAAGGATATGGTTTTCTGTTGCAGTAAGATATTTTCTAAAGCTCATCATCATTTGAGCATAAGGATCGTATTGAGTCTCCTTATATTTTGTTGACGATGGATAAATTACGACTGGTTCACCGTTACCAATAATCTCTTCCTTAGGCAATGTGGGCCTCGTCCTAATTGGGAATTCGCTTTTATCTGGCCTTATCCAATCTATTGAACCGTGTAACTTATAAACCCTTGCTTCAAGAAATCTTTTGCCACCTAGTAAATATTCCTCTCCGCCAAAGCGTAAACAATCCCACCAAGCAGTTGAACCGCCAACAAAACCATCATCGAAAGAAATCCCCTCAAGTGCTAATGCGTCTTCAATCAATGTGTCATAATTTAATACAAAATAGTTAACAGGATGCTTAGTTCTATTTCTTCCTTTCGCTAAATATTGATGTATTGCTTTACAAAATTTTCTGTGGAACCTAATTGTATCAATATCCCCGCCAAGGACCTTTCTTATTTCTTCTTTAATGCGTCTCAATAATAATTTAGTATGTAAGACACTGCACTTGTCAGAATTTGATGGATACGTTGGGTTTTTAATTCCTTTTATACTTTGACGATCGAGGATAGCATCTATATCTTGAATCTCACTTAAAAAATCTTCAATAGAAACATTTTCTAATCCATCAAATTTAATCCTTATCTCCTGTAATAATTCATATGCAACTTTTTCGTCTTCATCTGATGTTTTATCTGGTTTTAAACTGTCACAGATTTGGTTTGTAAGTCCATTCATAAAGGGTAGCCCCGCACAAGCACTGCACCCCGCACCAATTAAAAATGATACTCTTGGTTGTCCCAATAGTTCGGGTATCTTCTCATAATATTCTTGAATTATTTCATCTTCAGCCATAATAATAAATACCTCCCTTATAACTATCAAATATCCTTTCAAGTTAAAGAATAATATTAGCAATATCTATAATTTCTGAGTATTATTGTAATAATTATACCATATTCTTCTACTTATTGTGCCATGATACACTTGAATATAACAGATTATTCCGGCCTCTTTCTTGTATCTATACAAAATCTCTGTTCATCCTTAAAATTAATCATAATATATGAACAAAAACCTGAATTTTATTGACTCTATCTCTTATTACGCTTTCTACATAACTGCCACCTTCACAATACATTTCGCCGAGTATTTTCTTAATTCACTCTTCATTCAAAGTAGGAAAATTAGCACATGCCTCTTTTCATTTCTCAACCCTTGCCGCACATCTCCAGACAACTTTGCCCCTTTCCGTC
>CAZJDS010000209.1:3835-4616 GCA_964544795.1 uncultured Alkaliflexus sp.
TTCGCCTACAAGATGCACCACAATCACCACAGGTGGTAGGTGGCATGGGAGTGGCATGAGAACGCTTTGTTTGACATATTTGAAGCATTGGGGACAGTCCTTTTTGCTTCGCCTGAAGATTATATGCGGTAACTGTGGTAGGGTTTTTCGCTCCCTGCTCTCACCGAATACGATGAGTAGCTTGTCCAGAGGCTAATCGAAAAGGTTGCTGTCTACGAAGATAAATTCACCATAGAATTCAAATCGGTTTGTTGGTGGATGTAAATGAATAAGAAAAAAACGAGCAAGGCACTCCACGGGAATATCGTAGGGTGTCCTGCTTTATCTTGTGTTTGGTGGCTCAAGGACAAATTAGAATTTAATATTAATACACTCGAATCTTTCTTTCGTATTGGTCCGCCCTTTCCAATAGCGGCCCTTTGGCACCCATTACAAAAGCAATATCACTGCTTCTTATAGACAACAGTTCCATGCCAATTTCTAAATGCAAAAAACGTAACATATCTTCCGTAAGTTGTATAATTCCCGCTTTGGTGATATCAACCCAACAATAAGAACGCCCCTTGTATTTGATAAAAATACCTGCAGGAGTGGAATAGTCTTTTAACATAGGATTTTCATCTAGAATATGGCTGAGTTTAGAAGGCCTTAATAATCCCTGTCTTGTAACACAAAACTCACCTGTGGTCTTGCTTCCTGTAAGTAAAATCACCTTGCTATCAATTGTTATATCGTATTCACTCACTACCTGTGGTGGAAAATGAACAGTCAAATCATTGTG
>CAZJDS010000210.1:0-1693 GCA_964544795.1 uncultured Alkaliflexus sp.
ATTAATTTCAGCTTTTTTGACAAACACCTTTTTTCCAAACAAATCATATATTTAGAGTCCAGTGGCAGAATCATGTGTTCTTTGTGCAGTGATAACAATTTCATGCATGGCCAAATCGATCAATTCTGGTCGTTGGTATCTCTCTCCATAGTGCGCCATAAAAGGACCTGCCATATAAATTCCATCCAACCAGATCTGATGAGGATATATAAGCTTATGCCAATAAACTCCCTCACTGGTTTTTGGATGATCTTTAAGCTGTTTCATCAGAGTATCCATTGCCATGCGATATTTATTCTCTTTGGTTTGATCATACATATCGAACAAAATCTTTCCTGCATTGATAAAGTCTATATTATACTTCTCCACTTTGTAGTCGTAAATGGAACCATCCTCTTGAACCATATGATCAGCCCATTGATGGATGTAGTCAAAAAATTCTTATTATCGGTTGCTTTCCACATCTTAAGCATAGTAAGCGCACCTAAGCCTTGTGCATATCCCCACACAAACCGCTTTCCGTGATCCAATTGCCATGCTTCGGGAAAACGAACCATTTCAGAGTCTGCAAATCGAATGGCATATTTTTTATACTTTCCATATTCAGTTGACTTAGAACATCCTGTCCAGCCAATAAATAATAGGATTATTGCAATTGTTACACTATAGTATTTCATCTCTCTTAAATTTATTTTAATGGTCAAAAAAAACTCATCAGCTTAGTCCTCTTCATGTGTAAGAAAACCTTACTTTGACTCGTTCCATTTGGCTTTATTTTAATTTTTCGATTTCAAATACAAAAGGAGAAGATGTATTGTACTTTCCTCCTTGCGTTGTTACAAACAAATGGGTCGGGTGGCCCTCTTGCATCAGTATTTGAGGACGTTCAAAGCGCCCATATTTCTTTAAATGGGCAGGTGCCGCCAGCTGAGAAAAATATTTACTGGTGCCAAAATAGGCTATCTCAGGATCTGACCAGTGGATGCCATCATCCGATTCAAGAACAATTCCTACCTCATGATCAAAACGTCCCATATCACGAGCAATCATATAAAACCTTCCATCTTCAATAAAAACATAAGCATCTTCCAACTGACGATTTTCCCCTAATGCCGAGTAGTCAATAATTGGATTGTCTTTGTACTTGAGGTAAGGTCCCTCCAGATTATCGGCAATGGCCAATCCATACTTTCTGTTTCCACGAATTGTGGGATGATCTGATTGTTCGTAATCTGAACTATTCCAAGATTTATAATAGAGCCAATATTGACCATTGGGATGTTTTAAAAACGAAGGGTTTGATGTACAATGATTGTCCCATTCGTTGTGCAACCCGACCTCAAGCAACGGTTCATTAGGTCGTTCCCAAGGGCCATATAAAGAATCTGAAGTAGCTAACTCAATCCTTTTAGTATTGGTTTTTCCATTTGAATTGCCAATATAAAAGAGGCAATAACGATCATCAACTTTTTGGATATGTGGATTATGACAGGTAGTAGCGTCAAAGAAGCCTCCTCCCCGTGGCGATAATATGGTTTCAATATTACGAAAAGGTCCCGTAGCAGAGTCTGCAACAGCATGAGCAATCTCAGAACTATTTATCCATCCACCCATACCACGCTTTGAATTCCATCGAGAAAAGAAGAGATGAAAAAGCCCCTCTTCATCAACAATGGCACTGCATCCCCAAACA
>CAZJDS010000210.1:1703-4604 GCA_964544795.1 uncultured Alkaliflexus sp.
CTCAAGAATTCGCCCCAAAGGCTTCAACCGTTTTGAAAAACGGGAAATATATTGACTCACATCCTTTGATTGTGCTAACAACTGGTTACCAAAGAATGCTCCCCCAACTCCCACCACTAACCCGCTTTGTAAAAACCGTCTCCTTGTTACCATAACAAATTCAATCTCTTTTAATGGTCACTCCCATCAAGCCAATTACCACATCGTTGGAAATAGTCGACAATGTGAGGTTGTCCAATTCCTTTTCAGGATTCAAGGGAAGATCAAGAATGGAGGCTGCGCCGCCATCAATACGATTCGTTCCATTCACCTTCAAAACATCGTATGAATCAAGATGCAGCTTTCCTGTTTTAAGATATAAGCGTGGCGGTCTTACACCTCGTGTGTTAAACGCGAAACCATCGTGATAATAATCTTGCTCGATAGGATACCATGTATCAGGATTAATGAGTTCTAACTGCTCGGATGTTCCATCTTTATAGTTCACTTCAACCAATGCACTTACCATAGCAAATTGCATATGATGTGTAGATCCAGCCATTAATAAATAGAGATGATCTCCACTGCCACTCAGAGGGACAGTTATTTTCTCAGGATAATTATCCCATTGAGAAGTGAAAGCAATATTCTCTTGATCTGAGACGCCAACTGTTTTAAATGGAATATTCAGCGCTTTAATTTCCCCTTTTTCTCCTGCACTATGGCGCAGCCCTGTATCATCGATATTTGGATGCTCATCAAATGTACACCAATCACCAAATCCATGTGTTGGTATAGCTTGTGTTGGATAGGGAGAACGAGGTGAAAAATATTGAGGAGTAAAAATATTGGTCACTTTATCATTAAAGTCCGAAGATATTTCCACCATCTCAAAATTACTCTTAGGGTCGGTTGGAATATTCCAATTTATGATGTAATTACTCTCGACATCATCATTGGATGCGACCTCTACAAGATTACGTCCAGTAACCAAACTTTCAGTTACTTCAACAATCTTTGATACAGAGCCCTTATTCACCTTCACATTTGTTGTGTAGGATCTGTTAACAGTCACTTTATAGGTTTGATCCAAAGAACTATTGTTTCGAATCGTAAAGGCAATTAGGTTATCCTTATTATTATCACCCTGAATTATCTCTACCGATTTCCGAACTTCAAGATGCAATGGTTCCCACCAAGTCATCTCACCGCTTCTTAATTTCACAAAGGCAGTTCTATGCCCCAATTCGCAATCCGAAGAAACAGCAGCCTCAACAGAATGATCGGAGACTTGAATTGGTGTAATACTCACCAGAAGGTAAGCCTTCGGCTTCAATGGGAATATGAGGAATTTCATTATCAATATAACGAGTCGTTTGATAAGCCTGGAATCGATCAGGTACTTCTGAATCAATGGTATGATAAAGTGCCCAAACTGCAGATGAAGGGTGCAACATTTGTTTACCCAACAGATCTTTAAACTCGGCATACCATCCCTTATTATCCATCCAAAGTGTGTTTTGGATAGCTGATAAAATTTTTGCGGCTTCTTCTTTATATGGAGTCGGATCTTCTCCTACCAATTCTGCCAATTGTGCAGCCAGTCGATTAGATCGGTAGTTGTATGCAGAAGCATGTGCTGTTCCTCCTCCGCTGTATTGAACGGCATCACTGGCCCAAAAAGAAGCATAAGCGTTATATAAACCGTCACCATCACCATCAAAATTTCTTTTTTCCCATGCCATATGCCTTTTCAGCAGTGGCCACATTTTTTGTGCGTAATCTTTATCTCTATGCCATTGAAAATGCCATAGTAACTGATCAATAAAGACCATATTCATATCGTAATGGTGGGGAGGATTTTGACTTCCTGGACGACGGCTGATGTATCCATCTGTGTACAATGAATTTCCTTTTTTCCGTTGTTGGCGAGCCCAGTTCGCACTTGGATCTGGAACACTTGGCCCAGAAGCAGGTTCAGTATATTGTGCCTTGGCATATCCATCAAAATGTGTACGAGCTCTGTCATGCCAACCCAACCAATCGGCTGCATAAGCACCACGCCATCCATTCAAAGGCATACGCCAGGCGATAGAACCATGCTGAAAAGCTTCACCATCCCAAACTGCATCGGCTGCCACCCCCAGAGCAGCACCTGCTGCATTAATATATACATCAGGAGTGTTTATTTTAATCCGTTCTGCCAATGCCAAACGAGATGTTTCCGATTTCTCGAATAGACTTGGCAACGCCGCATAAGTTATTTGATCTTGCGTGTCTGGATCAACCAACATAAAGAAAGATTCTTCTCCATCTTTTAAATTAATTTTACCTGTTGATAATGGTGTCTTAGAAGTAGAGGAGTTAAAAACAGTAGTGGGACTCTCCTGTTTTGTGGCATCACCAATTTTCATTTCAGAATAAGGAGGAACCAGCCCAAAGATTCTTTTCTTTGACAACAACTCTGGATAAGTAACCTCTTCAGGAGCTTCCACATAGGATTTATCTTTTCCACGATCGATGCCTGAAGCATAATAAAGCATAAATGAGGATTCGTCAATAAAAATCTGATTGCCAACACACTTTTCAGCTTCCAAGTAAAAAACAGATTCGGGGTCGGCACCTAAATCTCCTTCTCTGCTAAAGCGCTTGCCGTTGGCACCGCCAAAAGCCCAAATAAGCGAAGCGGATTCAGGTACACCTTCTCCTTTTACTTTCAAAATCATACCATCGGCATCTGGGAGAGCAAGTAAATGGAGATAGATAGTACCACTTCCCAGCAACTCATCCTGAATAGAATAGATCATAGAACCAGGGCGGTAACGTGTCTCCACTCTATCAGCATCTATAAGCCACTTTGAGTTTTGCGCATTGGAGATGCCCAATCGCATAGTTCCTCCCAAACGGGGCATATAAAGTCCA
>CAZJDS010000211.1:0-4586 GCA_964544795.1 uncultured Alkaliflexus sp.
CAGCACCTGAATACGAAACTATCTTTACATTAGAAAAAGAGGGCGAACAAAGAAGGTTTTCTATGGAAGAGTATCCTTATGACGACACTACTTGGGTGTTTGTGGACAGTGAAACAAAAGTTATAAAAGAAGGTTACCAACCACCACTGCATGACTTTTCCATCTTAGATGAAAATCAAAATGATGTAACTTCAGAACTTATTAATCACAGGGGAGCCCTTTTTCTTTTAATTAGTCCAAAAGTTGAAAAGATAGATCCAAAAGTAGTTCTTTCTCTTTCTGAATTGGCCAGTGCATGTGAGATTGAAAACACCCCTTTTTATGTGGTTACCTCTTCTACTGCAGCAGCGATTCAAAAGTTTACTGTAGAGCACAAAACTTTTTTCAACTATTTGTATGCAGATGATGTTACACTAAAAACAATCATTCGGTCTAACCCCGGATTGGTTCTGTTATATGATGGGACCATTGTTGGAAAGTGGCATTACAGAGATTTACCAGATAAAAACATTGTTGTGGAGCCACTTTCAAACACATTAAAAAATCATTACAACAAAAATTCGCAAGCCATAATCTGGTTGCATATATTTTTGCTTCTGTTTGTAACCATTGCAATTATTAATACACGTAAAACAATAAAATCAACAAAATGAGAAAAAACATTGTAGCAGGAAACTGGAAGATGAACAAAACTGTTCAGGAAGGTATTGAATTAGCCAAAGAGGTTAGCAAGCGAGTTGACTCAATAACGCCCAAATGCGAAATAGTATTGGGAACCCCTTTTGTGCATATTACTGAAGTAGTTAAAAATGTAAATGGAAAAAAAATTGCAGTAGCTGCACAAAACTGTGCGAATAAGGAGTCTGGTGCTTATACTGGAGAAGTTTCTGCATCCATGGTAAAATCAACTGGTGCAAAATATGTAATTCTTGGTCACTCAGAGCGTCGTGCATATTATGGTGAGAACAGTGCTATTTTAAAAGATAAAACCGATTTGGCGTTGGCCAACGACTTGTTGCCAATTTTCTGTATTGGTGAAGTTTTAAGTGAGCGCGAATCCAATAAACACTTCGAGGTTGTAAAAAGCCAAATTAGCGAAGCTTTATTCCACTTATCTGCCGATGAATTCAAAAAACTTGTATTGGCTTACGAACCAGTTTGGGCTATTGGAACTGGAAAAACTGCCAGCTCTGATCAAGCACAAGAGATGCATGCACACATCCGTGGTTTGGTAGCCGATAAATATGGTAAAGAGGTTGCCGACAGCGTTTCCATACTGTATGGCGGTAGCTGTAACGCTGGAAATGCAAAAGAACTATTTGCCAATCCCGATGTTGACGGAGGTTTAATTGGTGGTGCATCATTAAAGGCAGAAGACTTTTTAGCCATCATCAATGCATTTTAATTTGCATCAAGCAATTATAAAGATGGCAAATCATTGAAATAACATTCCATCTTAAAATGAGCTGTTGAAAGGGTCGCACTATTTTGAGGATGACTTTTTTAACAGCTTTTTTAATTTTACTCTCCATTTTAATAAAATCGGTTATGGACTATCTTCAAACCACCGTTACAGTAACACCTTTTCATTCTGACGCCTCCCAAGTACTCATGTCACTTATGGCAGATGTAGGCTATGAAAGTTTTGAAGAAACAGAGAATGGTTTTGAAGCTTACATTCCTGTCAAATCATTGAAAGAAGAAGACCTTTCCTCTATAATCCTCCCATTTGACGGGATCACATTTTCTTACTCACATACTCAGTTAGAAACTAGAAACTGGAATGAGGAGTGGGAGAAAAACTTTTTTCAACCTATAGCAGTCGGAAATCAAGTAGTAATTCGCAGCCCTTTTCACAAAGAGTATCCCGCTATGCCCATAGAAATCATTATCGCACCCAAGATGTCCTTTGGCACTGGCCATCATGAGACAACCTCTATGATGATAGAACATATGCTGGAAATAGATTTGCAAGGGAAACGTGTTTTAGATATGGGTTGTGGAACTGGAATACTTGGCATTTTAGCCAGTATGAAAGGAGCCAAAGAAGTAGTAGGAATAGATATCGACGATTGGTGTGTAGATAATAGTATCGAAAATTGTATGATTAACCAGATAAAAAACATCTCGCTTATTCAGGGAACAGCTGAAACCTTAAACAAGCTGGAACCTTTCGATATAATTTTAGCCAATATTAATCGAAATATTCTTTTGAGTGATTTGCCAAGTTATGTGCAAAAACTTAATAGTAAGGGATTAATGATTTTGAGTGGTTTTTATCGTCAAGATCTTGACGTAATTCATGCATGCAGTAAGAAACTCCATTTAACTGAAATAAAAGAGAAAGAAAATAACCAATGGGTTGCTATTACGTATGAGAAGGGTAGCAATTAAGAAAAGGTTTGCTGATGAAAAGAATATGTTTGTAAAAAATCGAAAGCGCCTATCAAAATAATGAACATGGAGTTCTTTCAGCCCTAAAAAAATGAATTATTTACGGATGAAATATATTTACACCCTTTTGGTTTGTTTTACTTTATTTTATCAAACACCTCTATATTCACAAGATGGCTTTTTCTCGCGTGAAGGAGAAGGTTTGTTTCTGAAGCAATTGGAAAATATTTTTAGCGTATCTGCCGAAAAACAGACAAGAAAAGTCTTCTTAAAAGAAGTAGGTGTTTTTTGGAACTCTCCAGAAACCACACCTGAATTCAAATCAACCATCTTAACTATATGTGATAAAATTTATGAAAGGAAAGGGAAACCTTTCCCTGATTATCATGATTATTTGAATGCTGTAATGGCTTTTCATTTAAACGAAACTCTTTATTTAAGTTACAATACTTGGCACAATGGAATTCTGAAGTTGTTAAATCAGCCAAATTTTCAAATGCGTCATGCTATTCCACTTTTTCGATATACGCATGATGTTTTACAAAACAGGGTTCTCTATTCCACTTCAGCTATCCAATGGAAAAGTACTTCATCGCACCTGAAATTTGAGTTTTCTGATTCACTCTATATCGCAACTGATGTGACTGATCTCTATTGTGCATCACCAAATGATACGATCTATGTTTTAAAAACCAAAGGACGAATAAATTTATTGAGTGGTCAATGGCAGGGTGAAAGAGGAACAATTACATGGGAACAAAGTGGGTTTAGTGCCGATAAAGTATATGCGCAGTTTAACGCCTATACTGTCAACATGAATCGAAACGAAATAGAAATTGATAGTGTTACTTTTCGAAACTCAATCTACTTCAACTATCCGCTAAAGGGAAGAATCCATCATAAAATAGTAAATGCTCGAAGTTCCTCCTATCCAAAGTTTGATTCTTACGAACAGGTTTATGAAATTCCCAATATTCAGAAAAATTTTAATTATGAAGGAGGCTTTTCACAACATGGGTCAAAATTCTTAGGTTCAGGCAGTGTTGAAAAGCCAGCTAAAATATCCATTTTTAAAAATGACACTCTCTTTATTACTGCCACCTCTCTTTATTTTTCGCTCAGAGAAGATCAAATTGTGAGTAGCAATGCCGAAATAACAATTCATTTGGATTCTAATTATATCTATCATCCTGATGTATACTTCAAATATATGGTTGATTTGAGAGAACTTCATCTCATACGTGATGGAAAAGGAATGGCTCAAAGTCCATTTTTTAATACCTATCATAATGTTAGCATGAAGAGTCAACTCCTTAAATGGAAAATAGATGATGCAATTATAGAATTTAGAATGCTTAGCGGAGCCGCAGAAAATTACGCTTCCTTTGAATCAGTGAGTTATTTTAGAGAGGCATTCTTCAACAAATTACAAGGGATGGATGCCATACATCCACTGCAAGGATTAAAAAATTGTTCAAAACATTGGGAAGGTCGGCCATTTACAGCAAAAGATTATGCCATTTTTTTAAAAGTGCCTGAGTACCAAGTACGACACCAGATTATGGAACTCTCTTTTCATGGTTTTGTTAAGTACAATGTAAATACGGACTATATTGAAATTGAAGATAGGCTAAATGATTATTTACTGTTTAGAGTTGGCAAAAAGGATTACGATGTTATCCAGTTTAATAGTGCTACACCAAGTTTAATGCCCAATGCCGTTATCGATCTAAAAAACTACGATATGGTGATAAATGGAGTGTCAGCTGTATCTATTAGCGATCGGCAAAATGTCGTTCTCTATCCCAAAAATCAAAATCTACTTTTAAAAAAGAATCGAAATTTCACTTTTGATGGATCCATCGCTGCAGGAATGATTGACTTGTTTGGAAACGGGTTTACTTTTAATTACGATAAATTTAGAGTGGATTTAAACACCATCGATTCATTGGCAATGCGGATGGTTTCAGGGAAAACAGATTATATGGGCAGACCAACGCAACAGAAGATCCATAACACCATTTCTCAATTGTCTGGATACCTTGAAATTGATCAACCCGATAATAAGTCTGGAGCTAAGGAATTAGCACACTTCCCCAAGTTAACCAGCACCACAAATTCTTATGTTTATTATGATCATCCATTTACTCAAAATGGAGCTTACGATCGCGAAAGTTTTTATTTTACATTGG
>CAZJDS010000212.1:0-4537 GCA_964544795.1 uncultured Alkaliflexus sp.
CTCTTCTGAAATTCCTGGCCTAATAACACCTCCACGATGAAGCTGAACAGGCGGCTCTGATTCAATTTCACGTTCAATACGCTCAAAAATAGAACGACAGGGGTTGAGCTGCTCGCCAATATGTTTTAAAATTTCATTTTGAGACTGGATACAAAATTCTTTAATAGGTGCAATGTGGTACAATGCAGTTTTAATCTGGACCATCTCGCGCGGATTAAGCCGACCTGCAGCCACCTTAGAAACCAGACGTTCTAAATCGCCAATGGGACGAAGATGATGTTCTAAATTCTCTTTAAGATCGAGCGCACGAAAAAAATGCTCCACCACAGAATGGCGATCTACAATAGATTGTTTACCTTTTAAAGGAAGGGCAACCCAGCGCTTTAAAGTACGACTACCCATGGGTGTTATTGTTCGATCAATAACATCTATCAACGACTGTCCTTCTTCGCCATGTGAATTGAACAACTCCAAATTTCGAATGGTGAACTTATCCAACCAAACATATTTCTCTTCCTCTATGCGAGCAAGAGCGGTTATATGTCCTAAGCGATGATGGCGCGTTAAATCCAAATAATGAATGATGGCTCCAGATGCAATAATGCCCATATTCATCCCTTGCACACCAAAACCTTTGAGCGATTTGGTTTGAAAATGCTTCAAAAGTCGATCATTGGCAGATTCGGAAGTAAAAACCCAATCATCCAATGTGTAGGTATAATATTTAGTGCCGAAAACCTCTTGAAACTGCTGTCGTTTATTTTTTTCATACAACACCTCTTTGGGTTTAAAACCAGAAAGAAGTTTTTCTAAATGTTCAAATGGTCCTTCGGCCGTGAGAAATTCACCCGTGGAGTGATCTAAAAAAGCGATTCCACCATAATTGGCTTCCAAGTGCACTGCAGCCAGAAAGTTGTTTTCTCTATTTTCAAGAATGGTGTCGTTGATGGTAACCCCTGGCGTGACCAACTCTGTAACGCCTCTTTTAACAATGGTCTTGGTTGTCTTGGGATCTTCTAATTGGTCACAAATAGCCACTCTCTGCCCTGCACGCACCAATTTGGGTAGATAAGTATCCAATGCATGATGCGGAAAACCGGCCAACTCAACATACTGAGCAGCACCGTTGGCACGCTTGGTTAAAGTGATACCTAAAATACCAGAGACCAATATGGCATCTTCGGAAAACGTTTCATAAAAGTCGCCCACTCTAAACAATAAAATGGCATCGGGATATTTATCCTTAATGCCATAATATTGCTTCATTAAAGGGGTTTGAACAACTCTGTTTTTCGACATTTTATAAAACTTTTAGGGATGGTATCAAATTTATTTTACAGCAAATAAAATACAAAGATAAATTCAATTCATGAAATTGAAAACCTTTGTAAAGAAATCAAAAAAACCTTACAAAAGGCTTCCGAAAATAAATTAAACACAAATCAAAACGTTAAATTCAGCTTCCAAAAACAGAAATGTTTGTAAAGCGATTAACATTTTGTAACTTGGTACGTATAAATGCTAAAAGCTAATTGGCACAACAAACTATCAGTTAGCTATAGAACAATTTAAATTATAGACGTATGAAAGAGTTTATAAAATCTTTAGGAATGCTTATTATCCTTGTGGCAGTAGGTATTTTGATCTACTATTTCGCTAATAACCTTATCAATAACACCTACTTAGCTGTTGCAGGACTTCTCCTCATTAGTGGCATTGCGATTCATATAATTGTGAATCGCGCAATAGATGACGTTTAAAATCCCTCCTGCAGACATCTGTCAACAGATAAATAAGTTTCAACTCTTCTTTTATTTGACAGATGTCTGCGTTTTTATTTAAAATTTAAGATAAAACTCCTTAGTCAATTCCTTATACTTCTTTGAATAGTTGTGCCGACCGTTATCTTCAATGATCATTTCGGTTTCAATCACTTCCTCCACTTTCTCCTTTGTCCACACAGACAGCACCCTAACGGCGCATTTGGTCGGTGTTGGATAAACTGTTAATCGCTCCCGCTCACTAAATAAGTTCTTTTTCGCTTCGTGGCAAAAAGAGGGGTAGCTCATAAAGGGTAAAACAACCACTAAAATTCCACCCTCTTTTAATAAATCAAAGGCTCCCTTTAAGAGATCCTTATTGGACAGCGCGATGGTGTGTCGTGCGATTGCACGTTGGCTTTCAGGCGCATGACAGCCCTCCTCAAAAAAAGGAGGGTTACAAACAATAGCATCAAATTGACCATTCGACTGGGATCTAAACTTCTGAAAACTGTCGTGAATCAGACTCAATCGATTGGCCCAAGGAGAATTTGCAAAATTTCCTTTTGCATCAGAATATGCGCCTGCGTCAATTTCTAAAGCTGTTACTTCTAAGATGGGATTTCGTTGTGCCATCATCAATGCAATCAGCCCTGTTCCAGTGCCGACATCCAAAGCTCTTTTGGCATTTTCTATAGGTGCCCACGCGCCTAAAAGAACACCATCGGTTCCCACTTTCATAGCCGACTGGGCTTGAGAGATAGAAAACTGCTTAAATTTGAAGAGTGAATTTTCAGATGCCATTCTTCCAATTAATATTTATCACCATAAACACCCAAACCAAATAGCGCATAATCATATTTTACAGGATCTTCTTCAGAATAAGCTCGCAAAGTTTGTGTCAACTCCTCCACCGCTTTCCAATCGTTTTGTTTTCGTTTTAGAAGCCCCAAATCACGTGCTACACGCCCCACATGAACATCTAACGGGATCATCAATGCTGAAGCAGGAATGTTGTTCCACAAACCAAAATCCACCACACCATCGCTACGAACCATCCAGCGCAAAAACATATTCAACCGCTTGGCTGAGGAGCCTTTCAAAACATCGGCCACGTGTTTCCCTGTTCGAGGCATGGGACTAAAACTCATGAAGATAGAACGAAAATGAACCAATGCTGAAAATATGGAAGATTCCTTTTTAAATCCTTCAGTAAATAATTCTTCTAACCCACCGTGATACAGATAGATTTCACGCAGAGCACTCATGAAATACTGACAATCGATACCATTAAAAGTTCGATAGACAAACTCATTAAATCTTTGATGGTCGGATTCTTTTGCAGAAGTGATAAAATCATAAGGAGAATGATCCATCCACTCCATTAAAAGATTGGCTTTTTTTAAAATAGATGCTCGTTGTCCCCAAGAGAGCGTAGCCGTTAAAAACCCAGCTAATTCAATATCCTCTTTCCGTTTAAATTGATGGGGAATGGAGATGGGATCTTGCAGTATAAACCACTTTTCATTGTATCGCGCCGTATGATGCTCCAATAATTCTTTAACATCCATAGACACTATTCCTCTTTAACCATCCAACCATCTTTCATCTGCAAGGTTCTATCCGATTTATGCGAAAGATGTTCATCGTGAGTTACAATTACAAAAGTTTGTTTAAACTGATCGCGAAGGGAGACGAAGAGATCCATTAAGTCCTCTTGGTTTTTAGAATCCAGATTACCTGAAGGTTCATCGGCAAACACCACCATAGGATCGTTGATGAGTGCTCTGGCAACGGCGACTCGTTGCTTTTCACCTCCACTTAGTTCAGAAGGCTTGTGTTCTAATCTGTGAGATAGATCTAAAAAACCCAATATTTTTTCTGCCTGTCGATGAGCTTCAGATTTAGAAACACCTCCAATAAGAGCGGGCAACATACAGTTTTCAACAGCCGTAAATTCAGGCAATAATTGATGAAATTGAAATACAAATCCGATATTTTGATTTCTAAATTGTGCCAATTGCTTTTCTGAGAGTTTCTGGATGGAAGTTTTGTTTATACGAACTTCGCCAGCAGTTGCCTTATCCAAAGAACCCAATATCTGTAAAAGTGTCGTTTTTCCTGCACCACTAGCACCCAAAATTGAGACAATTTCTCCAGATTCTATACGAATATCGATTCCTTTTAAGACTTCTAAATCGCCAAAAGATTTTTTAATCCCAATTCCTTCAACCATAACTCTATTTTATCTGAAAAATAAAAAAGATATAAACAATATACAAAGCAAATAAAACTCCACCTTTCCATCGTGAAATAACTCCCTTTCGAAGTGGAATCATAAAAACCAATAATAAAACCGCAAAAGCGAGACTGATAACTATATCAAAAATGACATTATTCAAATCATTAATTGGCAGTGGAGTAATTAATGAGGTGGTACCCAAAACAGCCCATATATTAAAAATATTGGATCCTATGATGTTGCCCACCGAAATATCATTCTCTTTTCGAAACATAGCCACCATAGAGGTGACAAGCTCTGGAACACTGGTGCCAAATGCCACAAGGGATACGCCAATCACACGATCGCTAACACCCCATGAAAGTGCTACTTCGCGAGCACCAGCCACCAAAAGATCGGCGCCAAAATACAAACCAACAATGGCAACAACAACATAGAGTAGTGCTTTCCAAATTACCATTGTAGGTGGCAGAAAAGTTTTCTGAAGTTTCTTCTTTCTCTTAGAATTGTAGATGGATCCACCAATATATAGAAC
>CAZJDS010000213.1:0-4477 GCA_964544795.1 uncultured Alkaliflexus sp.
CTTCAATCAATTTTGGCTGGAAAGCCTGAATACCCAATCTGTGAAGAGTTGGAGCACGGTTGAGTAACACAGGGTGGCCACGCAACACATTTTCCAAAATATCCCAAACTACAGGATCTTTCCTATCCACAATTTTCTTAGCTGATTTTACGGTTTTAACTATACCTCGCTCAATCAACTTTCTGATGATAAAAGGCTTATATATCTCAGCTGCCATATCTTTTGGCAGGCCGCATTCGTGCAATTTTAACTCTGGTCCAATAACAATTACCGAACGTGCTGAATAGTCCACACGCTTACCTAAAAGGTTTTGACGGAAACGTCCTTGCTTTCCTTTTAAGCTGTCACTCAATGACTTTAATGGACGATTGGCATCGGTTTTTACCGCATTGGATTTACGTGAGTTATCAAATAAAGAGTCCACCGACTCTTGAAGCATACGTTTTTCGTTACGTAAAATAACTTCAGGAGCTTTGATCTCTATCAATCGCTTCAAACGATTGTTTCGAATAATAACGCGACGATAAAGGTCGTTTAAGTCAGAAGTAGCAAATCTACCTCCATCCAAAGGAACCAATGGGCGTAATTCTGGCGGAGTTACTGGAACCACCTTAATAATCATCCATTCAGGACGGTTAACGCCTTTTGATTCGCGGAATGCCTCAACAACTTGTAGGCGCTTTAAAGCTTCACTTTTACGTTGCTGCGAAGTTTCAGTATTGGCCTTATGACGTAGATCGTATGAAAGTTCATCCAAATCTATTCTCGACAAAATCATATGAAGCGCATCGGCGCCCATTTTTGCGATAAATTTATTGGGATCTTCATCGTCTAACTGCTGGTTACCCTTGGGAAGAGTATCTAAAATATCGAGATATTCCTCTTCGGTTAAAAAATCCATAGCTTCAACGCCATCGGCTTCTTTCACCCCTGGATTAATCACAACGTAACGCTCGTAATAAATAATTGCATCCAATTTCTTGGTAGGTAAACCCAGCAAGTAACCAATTTTGTTGGGCAACGAGCGGAAGTACCATATATGAGCCACAGGCACTACAAGTGATATGTGCCCCATACGCTCACGCCGAACTTTCTTTTCTGTTACTTCAACACCACATCGGTCACAAACGATACCACGATATCGGATACGTTTATATTTACCACAATGACACTCATAATCTTTCACAGGACCGAAAATTCTTTCACAAAATAATCCGTCTCGTTCTGGTTTATAAGTACGATAGTTAATAGTCTCAGGCTTTAAAACTTCACCACTTGATCTTTCTAAAATATCTTCTGGTGAAGATAGACCTATAGAGATTTGGGTAAAATTACTCTTGACTTTCTGTTCTCTCCTGAATGCCATATATAGTAGAGTATTAAATAATTAAATTAATATTTCGAATTTTTCAAAAAAAGCAAACTCGAAAAAAACTATTCCAGATTCACACTCAAACCTAAGCCTCTCATTTCGTGAAGCAAAACATTGAGTGATTCAGGGATACCAGGTGCTGGCATAGGATCTCCTTTTACAATTGCCTCATAAGCTTTTGCACGACCCAATACGTCATCTGATTTCACAGTTAGAATTTCCTGAAGAATATTAGCTGCACCAAATGCCTCTAACGCCCAAACTTCCATCTCCCCAAAACGCTGGCCTCCAAACTGAGCTTTACCTCCAAGTGGCTGCTGTGTAATTAATGAGTAAGGACCAATCGAACGAGCATGCATTTTATCTTCAATCATGTGCCCCAACTTCAGCATATAGATTACCCCTACAGTAGCAGGTTGGTGAAATCTTTCACCTGTTCCACCATCGTAAAGATAAGTTTTTCCGAAGTTTGGAATCTTAGCTTCAGTTGTGTACTTGTTCAAATCCTCTTCTGTAGCACCATCAAAAACTGGGGTTGCAAACTTAACGCCCAACACATCACCAGCCCATCCTAAAACAGTCTCGTAAATCTGTCCAAGGTTCATTCTTGAAGGTACACCCAATGGGTTTAAAACGATATCTACTGGTGTCCCATCCTCAAGGAAGGGCATATCTTCCTGACGCACAATTCGTGAAACAATACCTTTGTTTCCATGGCGTCCAGCCATTTTATCTCCCACCGTAATTTTTCGTTTTTTAGCAATGTAAACTTTAGCTAATTGAACGATGCCTACAGGTAGTTCGTCTCCAATGGTTACTGTGTACTTTTGACGTTTTTCTTTAGCTTCCAGCTCTTTATGACGTTGACGGTAGTTGTGAATCACACGCTGAACAAGATCATTATTATCTTTATCTGTAGTCCACTTCATGGGATTTACACTCAAATAATCGAGATCTTGCAATATTTTGAGCGTAAATTTGGTCCCTTTAGAAACTATATCTATGCCCAAATAATCTTTCACACCCTGACTCGTCTTGCCACCAATTAAAGAGAATAGTTTATCCACCAAACGAGTGTTCAAATCTGTAATTGCACGATTGAACTCCTCGTCAATTTTAGCTAAAATTGGTTTCTCGGTTGCTCTGGACTTCTTATCCTTTATGATTCGAGAAAACAGTTTTTTCTCAACCACTACACCCGTTAATGAAGGAGATGCTTTTAATGATGCATCTTTAACATCACCCGCCTTTTCACCGAAAATTGCACGTAGAAGTTTCTCTTCTGGCGTAGGATCGCTTTCACCTTTTGGTGTAATCTTCCCAATAAGGATATCACCAGGCTTCACGTGTGCACCCACACGAATTAGACCATTTTCATCCAACTCCTTAGTTGCCTCTTCACTCACGTTTGGAATGTCGGCGGTTAATTCCTCCAAACCACGTTTGGTGTCACGCACCTCCAAAGAGAATTCATCAATATGAACTGAAGTAAAGACATCGTCTTTAACAACATTATCGCTCAATACGATGGCATCCTCAAAGTTATATCCTTTCCATGGCATAAAGGCCACTTTCAAGTTACGCCCTAAAGCCAATTCACCAGCTTCTGTAGCATACCCTTCAGTAAGAACATCACCTTTCTTAACCTTTTGACCTTTCACTACTGTAGGTCTTAGATTGACCATAGTACTCTGGTTGGTCTTTAAGAACTTAGTAAGTGAATATCGTTTAGTATCAGATTCAAAACTTATAAACTTCTCATCATCACTGAGCTCATAAGTAATTACAATTTCATCAGAGTCAACATATTCAATAACACCATCTGCATACGCAACGATTTGTGTACGTGAATCATGTGCTAAGACTCCTTCTAAACCAGTTCCAACGATGGGTGATTGAGGACGTAACAACGGTACTGCTTGGCGCATCATGTTAGATCCCATCAAAGCACGGTTAGCATCATCATGTTCCAAAAATGGAATTAACGAAGCTGCAACAGAAGCAATTTGATTGGGAGCCACATCCATTAAGCTTACCTCCTCTGGTTCAACTACAGGGAAATCACCTTCTAATCTGGCTTTAACTCTGGGGTTGATAAAAAACCCATCATCATCTAATGGAGCGTTTGCCTGCGCAATTGTAATGGCTTCTTCTTCTTCGGCACTAAAATAGGTTACGCCATCATTAGACATATCCACCTTTTTAGCTTTCACCTTTCGATAAGGAGTCTCAATGAATCCCAGATCGTTAATTTTGGCAAAAACACAAAGTGAAGAGATCAAACCAATGTTTGGTCCTTCTGGTGTCTCAATTGGACATAAACGACCATAATGTGTATAGTGAACGTCACGAACCTCAAAACCGGCTCTTTCACGTGATAGACCACCAGGCCCAAGTGCGGACATACGACGCTTGTGCGTAATCTCTGCCAATGGGTTGGTTTGATCCATAAACTGAGATAAAGCATTGGTTCCGAAGAAGCTATTAATCACAGAGGACAATGTTTTGCTATTGATCAGGTCGATGGGGGTAAAAACCTCATTATCACGAACGTTCATACGCTCACGAATGGTTCTTGCCATTCTCGCCAATCCAACACCAAACTGATTACCCAATTGCTCACCAACGGTTCTCACGCGACGGTTACTCAAATGATCAATATCATCTACGTCGGTTTTTGAATTCACCAACTCGATAAGATACTTGATAATAGCAATAATATCTGCTTTGGTAAGAACTTTTGTTTCAAGTTCGCCTTCAAGATTCAATTTACGATTGATCCTATAACGACCTACGTCACCTAAGTCATATCTCTTATCTGAGAAGAACAACTTATCAATAACATCACGTGCAGTAGCCTCATCTGGCGGCTCCGCGTTTCTAAGTTGACGGTAGATATGAACCACAGCCTCTTTTTCAGAGTTACAAGGATCCTTTTGTAATGTATTATATATCATCGCAAAGTCATTGGCATTGGCCAACTCTTTGTGAATCAAAATCATTTTTACACCAGAATCAACAATTTGATCAATGTGTTGATCTTCGATAACAGTTTCCCTATCGATGATAATCTCATTACGTTCAATGGAAACTACTTCGCCTGTG
>CAZJDS010000214.1:0-4449 GCA_964544795.1 uncultured Alkaliflexus sp.
CGACGAACCAGATGATCTTATCTTAATTCCAAATTAAACATTCAAAAGGTGCCCGGGGTGCACGCAGACAGAAGCTTTAAGCCCCATATACTCTTTATTCAATATACTTACGTAAATCTTCAACAACAGTCCGCAGTTCGGCCAACTCCTCTTTAAGCATTTTCACATCATTTTCAAGATCATCTATTCGGCTATTTCTGTTACCTGAAACAGCACCTGCCATTTCCTGAACATCATATTCAATTTTTGGTTCTCCAGAAAAAAGATGCATATACCTGTTTTCTTTCTGACCTGGCTGACGCGGTAATTCCACAACAAAAGGCCCGGAATTTTCGTCACTTTGGAGTTTTTTAATTGTTTCTTCAACTTCATTAAGTGAACCAAACCGGTAAAGACGTTCTGTACGATTTTTTATTTCCCCGACAGTTTGTGGACCCCTCAGCAATAAAACAGACAAAATGCCCATGCTTAATACTATGGATGAGAAAATTTTATCAGTTCTTTTTCTTGAATTTTTCATAGGATGAATAGTATTACGATCTTGAATTCCTCTGTTATTTAATTGACAACCTGTCCGTTTCATATATTTTGAGTCAAATTGATTATACTGATTTGTAAAGTTTTATTTCATTCCGCTTTCACGTCCCAACACTTTTCGATATTGAGTTTGCGCCGACAAGAAGTCAAACATGGCTTGATTCAAGTTTAACTTAGATTGTGTTAGAGCAATCTCAGCATCGTTCAACTCTAATAAAGTACCAGACCCAGTGTTGTAACGAGTCTGGGCTATGCTAAATCCCCGCTCGGCTTGCTTCACACCTTCTTTATTAGAACCAATCTGCTCAATGGCTTTTTGCATATTCACATAGGCATTGCGCACTTGCAAAGTGAGATTTCGCTCCATATATTCGCGCTGCATGTTCATTTGGTCCATGCCTATACGAACCTGTTTTTCTTGATGCTGAATGGCAAAACCCCTAAAAATGGGAATCTGCAATTGGAGTCCCACTACAAAAGGCTTTGCCCATTTATATTCACTAAACTTAAAATCGTCGGCCTGACTGGTAAATTGGTAATTGCCAAATGCAGCGAGCATAGGGTATCTCTGAGACTGCGTCAACTTAAACTGGCTATTCATTTTCTCCAACTGAAGATCCAACTGCAAAAGATCTGTGTTTTCAGAAAGATTAAAATCCTTACTTTCTACCATAAAAGATTCGTCGGCCTGAAAATCAAAAAGCTGCTCTTCAACTTTAATAGGAATCTCCTGATCGATGCCCAACAAAACACGAATCATCATCTCAGACAACCGCACGCCATTTTCTGCTTGAACCAAAGAGGGTTTAAGGTTTCGCACTTGTACTTCACTTCGTATTACATCGTATTCTGCCACCAAACCTTGACTGAACAGATTCTTTACGTCGGAGAGGTTTGCCTCAGCATTTTTCATACTCAGACTCATGACCTGATAAGAATCATTGGCAAGCAAAAGAGTGAAGTAGGCATTTCTAACTTCGGCCTGCATATCCAACTTTGATGCTCGTGCCGATTCAAAAGATGCCTTTACATCGTGCTCTGAAATTTTAATATTTTGATATATAGAATAGGAGAAAAGTGGGACTGATGCTGACAATGCAGCGCTGAAACTATTTTTATATCCCATTTCCATAGCTCCACCAGTTCCAGGTCCAAATATTCCTTCTGGCATAAACAGAACAGGAAGACTTAAGTTTCGATTATAACTACCATCGGCTGAAACAGTTGGAAACAAAGAACTCCAAGCTTCTTTGCGTGCGTAATCTACACGTTCTACTTCCTTTTGTGCAATTAATATCATTGGATTTTCAGAAAGTGCAACTTCCAAAGCTTTGGCCAAAGTTAACTCCAACGTATCTGAAACTGACAAATTTGATTGATCTTCTTGCCCATAAAAATGTATAGGCACTAACAGTAAAGTTGAAAGCAACCATAAACTAATGAGATATTTTGCCATAAAACGTTTGATCCATTCCATATTCATAAATAATTATCGATTTACTTCTAATAAACAGTCCAATTTTTTCACTCCTTCGAGGGTGGAGATGCCTCGCGTGAAATTCAGTAATAAAGCCTCAAACAACTCAGATGTGGGATATTCATTAACGGGAAAGATATACCTGTTGTTCATTGCATTTATTTGTTCCATAAAAATTTTTGCCACCAATTTTACATTAATGTTTGATCTAAAAAAACCCTCTTTAATTCCTCTGGTCAACAGATCTTCAAAACCAGAGGCCAATTCCTGTCTGCGCTGGTTGAAGGAACAATCGTAAACTTTTGGATAATAAAGTTGAAGATCTTCCATATAGATGGGATTAATCTCTTTAAGGGAAGCAACGCCAAACTTTAAACCAGCCACTACAAGTTCTATTACATCACTAGAAGTAGTGAAAACATCTTTCAGATATTCATCGTGTAATTTTGTGGACTCATCAATGGTTGCTTCCAAAAGTTGAGTTTTATCTGTAAAATGTTCGTAAATGGTTCTTTTAGAGACGCCCAAACGTTTGGCAATCTGGTCCATCGTTACCCTCCGAACACCTTCAGACATAAACATCTTTCGCGCACCTTCAACAATTCTCTCTTTAATTTCCATTCTTCTGAACTTTCGAAATACAAAAATAGAATGAAAACTCTAAAAACCATAATAGTTTTAATGGTTTTAACAGACTTTAACTAAAGTAGTATTTTGAGGGGAGATAGGGTATGAATAGCATTTCGGAGAAGAACTCACTTTTCAATATTTATGTGACACAGTGTTGAAAAAATGACGATACTTATATAAATATTTTACTTATTTTTATGATTCATTACTGTAAACTGCTAAAACTCACTTTAATTACGTAATTAAAAAACCTAACTTATGTTTCTATTAGTAATAGTTCTATTTATTGCGCTCATCGCAATTGTATTGTACAACGGCTTAATCAGAAAAAAAAATGAAGTGGACAATGCTTTTGGAGGCATAGATGTTCAGCTGAAAAAACGTTATGATCTGATTCCAAACTTAGTGGCAACCGTTCAGCAATATGCAACCCATGAGAAAGAGCTTCTGCAAAAAGTAACAGAATTAAGAGCACAGGCGCTTTCGGACAAACTCAGTAATAATGAAAAAGTGGTACTTGATAACCAAATGTCTGGTGCTTTGCGAAACCTCATGGTATCCGTAGAAAACTACCCCGATCTGAAGGCTAATGAAAACTTCCTAAATCTACAAAGAAACTTAAACGAAGTAGAATCTCAGATTTCAGCAGCACGACGTGCATACAATGCGGCTGTAACATCTTTCAACAACGGCATAGAAACATTTCCAGGAAATATAATGGCAGGAATGATGGGACTAAATCGCAAACAAGTCTTTGAAACTCCCAAGACCGAACGTGAAAATGTGATCGTGAAAAATCTGTTTAATGCATAAGTAGTTGTCAATGCCTGAAATTAAATCCCTTTATCACGCAACTATTGAACCTGAACTGACGCACCTTGAAACGCAACGAAAACAATTGCAAAACGCGACCCTACTACTAACTGTCAGCATCATTGGTGCAGTCTTGCTTCTGGTATTTCTTATCAGTTCTCAAATATGGCCATTGCTGATTCCTCTAATTGCTTTGGTCATATACATCATTTCAAAAAATAACAGCACGAACAAACTTCGAGCTGAGTATCGCGCACTTTTTAAAAATTCTGTTGTCGAAAAAATCATCCACAGCATCGATCCATACTGGAATTATGAACCAGATGGAAAAATTGATTCGTCAGTTTACCGCAGCAGTGATCTGTTCCGAACCCAATACGATCGATACAATGGCGATGACCTCATTAAAGGTGTGATTGACAAAACCGATTTTGAATGCTCAGAACTACATACAGAATACAAACAAGTAACACACGACAGTAAAGGGAGACGACAAGAGCGATGGGTAACTATATTTAGAGGGCTCTTTTTTCATGCTGATTTTAATAAAGAGTTTTCAGGGCGCACCTATGTTTCACCTGATATAGCAGAGAGATTACTAGGAGAATTTGGCCAAAAACTTCAAAAGTTTTCAGGAAATGCTCCCTTAGTAAAAATGGAAAATATAGAGTTTGAACAAGAGTTTGTTGTTCATGCCACCGACCAGATTGAAGCAAGATATATCCTTACGCCAACTATTATGGAAGCTATGTTGCGCATCAAACGTCTGTACGGCTTTAACATGCATTTCTCTTTTGTTAGCTCACGGGTTTACTGTGCCATAAGTATCAACAAAAAACTGTTTGAGCCCAAACTCTTCGGATCAGTTGTTGATTTACAAGAGGTGGAAAACATGCATGCTTTACTTAAACTAAATGGAATAATCGTGAATGAACTCAACCTGAATACGCGGATCTGGACTAAACAGTGATCAAATATGGCATGAACTGCAA
>CAZJDS010000215.1:0-463 GCA_964544795.1 uncultured Alkaliflexus sp.
ATTCGGAGAAGTCATGGAGAAAGGGCTAAAGACTGTTGATTGCGATTTTACACGAAAATTGTTTGAACGGTATACAGTTGACCAGTTGTACGGAAAATCGATAAAAGATAAACGTGGTGGAGAGAACAATATCCATAGCTGGGATATTGGATTGCGTGGGATTGTTACTAATGATGAAAAGCAATTGCTCAACACTTTGTTGAAGGAACGACGTAAGCGTCATTGGGCAGATGTTATTGGCATTGATTGGATGGATGGAATGCCATTAACCACAGAACAGATTAGAACATTTTTTGATTGTGAAAACCTTCAGGAATTGCTGACACATCTAACACAGATGGGATATTTGGTATATGAACACCCCAAGAAAAGAGTTGCAACAAAAACTGATTCTAAAACAAGGACGATTTACGAAAGAGTCCCAGATGAAACTAAGCCTAAAGGTTATAACATAGTAACGGGT
>CAZJDS010000215.1:473-4439 GCA_964544795.1 uncultured Alkaliflexus sp.
TGAATATAGCCGTATACTCTGTCCGAATTCGACAACGCCTACCTTAGTTGCAATGGATATGTCAACATTAGGGGTAATAGATAATGGCGGGTTGCGTAATCTGACATTACGGGAAGGACTTCGACTATTTGGCTACCCATCCACATATTCCCTGGAGGATTTTGAAGGAAATAAAAAGGGGTATAAACAAGGCTTTGATTTATTAGGTAACACGGTCTGTGTTCCGGTAATAAAAGCCGTATGTGATAGGTTGGCATATAGTTATGGTAAAAATAAAGGAGGTACGGAAAATGAATAACGGAAAGCCACGCGCATTATCTGTTGAAGAATTCATCCGTTCTGCCACTATGTTTTACATAGACAGCAACTTGGAGTGCGAAATTTCAAAGGAAGTTGATGAGTCCGTACAGGTACTCAAACAAGAATTACTCGGCATCACAACAGAGAGTGGATTGAAGCAGTATGTGAGCACTCATTCTGACTCTCTTGATAAAATAACAAGCCTCCTGAATATTTCGGAAGAGAAATTCAAGAGAGTTGTCACGATGCTCAGAATTCAAAAAGGCTTTATGCCAACTGGCGAATGGTCTTTATCCGTAATTCGAAATCAAATGATTTCGGATTCGACCTGGATGGATGAAGTAACGGAATTGCTAATGCGAGGCAATTCTATAGACAAATATAAGGGACTAATCCCAGCGTTTTATTTATCAAACTTTGCAATTGATGCTACGGCGCTTGGACGACTTGCAAATGATGATGATATTCGCAGACTCGTAAAAAAAGGCGTCGAAGGTAAATATAACAATAAAATTGGAGATAGTTTCTTTAGAGCAGTATCCGATACGATAACTGGTTTATGTAAAAAAGAAGGGCTGACATTTGCACTCAAAGAAAACGTTGATTTAGCCTCCCGTGTTGTGAGCATATCAATACCAGATATTACTCATCCGAGAATTCTTGTTGATATAACATATGGAATCACAACTTCAAGCACGCAAACAAAATATGCAGAGAGAACTGAGGCCCTCGCAAAAATACTTCGAGAGAAAAACCTCGGGAAGACTGATTGTGATCGAGTACTGTATATTAATGTTGTCGATGGAGCTGGTTGGGTAGCACGCCAGTCGGACCTCAACAAAATACATAGAAGCTCAGACTATATGCTTAACTTACAAAGCCTTGATGCTTTTAGTAATATCATTAAATATTATCTGTGAGGAGGATAACAAGATGAACGCAGAACAAAGAAAATCTGAACTCCAGCGTATACAAGCATCAACGCCAAGTATGACTGGGATTACTCTTACATACCATGGTGAGAGAACAAAATTCAACGCTTATATGATTCCGCTTAGCATCTTGACCTATAATCCATATAACGGACGAATTGGTGCCGAAGTAAAGTCGTATGAGCGCCAACATGCCGTTGATGTTGAAATCATCGAAAAGTTTTTGTGGGAATCAAGGCCAGAGGCAAATGCTCGAACAATGCAAAGCCTTATCGAAGACCATCAGCAGCGTTTTGGTATTGTCACTGCTGACGGGAAAATAATCGATGGCAATCGTAGAGCCAGCCTTCTTAACCGCATTTGGAGGGACGATTCAGTTCCAGCTAATACAAAGCAGCACACTCAATATTTTGAGGCTATCATCCTCCCCATCGATGCTGACAGAAAAGAAATACTCCGTCTTGAAACCACCTATCAAATGGGCGAAGACGCAAAAGTGGACTATGGTCCGATTGAGAAATATTTGAAAGCTGGTGATCTGAGAGATGAAGGATTTTCAAATAATGAAATAGCAAGTTTCATGGGCATACCGCCCAAGGATGTTGCATGGTATCTACGAGTCCTGGAATTGATGAATGACTATCTGGATACCTATGGATATACCGGAATTTATACAATGCTTGACGGCAACGAGGACTCGTTTCAAAAACTCGAGGCGGCTTTGCGTGGATACAAGTCCGGCGGAGTTACCAAAATGTGGGGATATGATGTGGAGACGGATGTTTCTGATTTGAAAGCTGTTGCTTTTGATTACATCCGGCTTGGTCTTGACCAACAGGATTTTCGTGACATTATAAGAAAACCAACAAAAAGCAGTGAAGATGCTAGCCTATTTGCAAATGAAGACATCTGGCGTGAATTCTCTGACAAGCATTTTAGCGCGATGGACCCCGTGTCTGAAACTTCTGTTGAAGACATTATTCGTGATAATCCAAACGGAGATTTGAAACGTTTGCTTCGTGCCAGAGATAATGCATGGAGGGAACAGGTTGGAACAACCATGCATGAGAATTTCAATCACTCACGTGATTTGTTAAGCAATAAGCAACAAGCAGCAGAGCCGGTTAAACTTCTCCAGAAATCGTGGTCCGCGTTGTCCTCGGTTGATACAACACAACAGTCATTTAAAGAGGATTCTGGAGTGCTGGAGTACCTGGATGAGATACTCAAAATCGCATCAGAATACAAGAAAATTTACAATGAATAAAAGTTGGGTGGTGAACATATGCCAGTAATTTATATCGATACAAATGAACGAGAAGAGCAAATTATTGTGGCTGGAGACATTGATGCCCTACTGAGTAATAGGCGTTCTGTTCGGCTGCTAAAGGATACTTCTCAGTTTGTGATTGATGGCAAGCAAATGGTGTTCACTATTAATGACGGATTAACAAAATGTATTGATAGAATTCAGACCGCCGCAAAATACGCTGGTTGTGACGTTGAACTGAAAGGTAAAGCCAATTCTGGGATTCAAGCATATTATCAGGAAGAACAAAGGTTTAATGAATTTTCTGATAAAGCGTTGCATATTAGAAATAACGAGTGCGTAGTATCAGATTTCTCGGATTTCAAAAACGCCTTACTTGACAATATGCCATCACGAACCCTATATGAATTGCAAATGCTTGCTGCGTATCACCTTGCATTTTCGCAGAATGCGTGTAACTTTTCAGTCCCCGGCGCCGGAAAAACAAGCATAGTATATGGTGCGTATGCGTACTTAAAGAACCTCCCAACAGAAAATAGTAGAAAGGTCGACCGGTTACTGATCATATCACCATTAAACGCTTTTTCACCATGGGAACTTGAATATGAGGAATGCTTCGGAGATAAACCTACCTCTAAACGTCTTTCTGGAAAAATGTCTCTTGATGATAAAAAGCAATATTTGTACAGTTTAAATCCAGCGGAAATAACATTACTTTCTTATGCCTCCGTAATTTCATTGGCTGACGAATTGGTTTATTACCTTAAAAAGCATCGAGTGATGGTAGTGCTTGATGAGGCTCATAAAATCAAGAACACCAATGGTGGGATTATTTCGGATAGCATTATGTCTCTTGCCCCATATTGCAAATCAAGAGTAGTATTAACAGGAACGCCTGCGCCAAATGGTTATGAGGATTTGTATAATCTGTTTAAGTTCATATGGCCATCAAAAGATATAATCAAATTTCACATTGGACAATTGCGGGATATGTCTCACTCGCAAAACGACAGTCGTGTGCCAACATTGCTTAATGAAATAGCGCCGTACTTTATACGAATCAGAAAAGGAGACTTGCACATACCAATTGCTATCAACAACCCTCCAGAAATGGTAGAAATGAAGCCGGCTCAACGAAAAATCTATGATTACATTGAGCGACAATATATAAGTGACATTGTAAAAGGAAGAGATAAGCAGTTTAGGTCTGAGTTGGTAAAGGCAAGACTCATTCGACTGATGCAAGCTGCAACAAATCCAGCTCTTCTCGAACAACCGTTAAGTGATTTTGCTGCTGTTGAGGGCATAGACTTTTCTACAATTCAAGACGATTCCGCTATGATGCATGAAATACTAAAGTATTCTGGTCTTGAAATTCCGGCCAAATATGAAGCTGCAAAAAGGATAATCGATAAAGTCCTTGCTGATGGCGGAAAAGTAATCGTATGGGCTTGTTATATTAAG
>CAZJDS010000216.1:0-4434 GCA_964544795.1 uncultured Alkaliflexus sp.
TAAATCCGTCATTCCAAAACTAAAAGCAAAAGATTTAGTTAAAAAAAGTTGTGTGGCTGAAGATCAGTAGAGAGTCCATGAGAAACAATTCTCTAAATCAGAGACACAACTTAAAAAAACTGGATTTCAATTGCAATACTAAAAATGTATCGCCAGGGAATTTGGAAGACCAAAATTGCATTCAGCCCATAAATATAACAATAATTATAATGAAAACCAATTTCTTTGCATCTGGAAATGTGGTTGTGCTATAATATAGGCAATTCTCTCATAATATAGAGATAATTAAGAGATCTGTAGGTAAGTACATATATTGAAAACCATTGTTAAAGCGACTTATGCTTTAAAAAAAGAAGGTAAACCTGCTTAATCCTTATAAAAAATCGGCAAAAGAGAACTTAGTAAATTTATGTTTCGGCTAAAACCGATTTACGTTACGCAATATTTCACGGCATGAATTCCGTGCCTAGTTATAAGAAGCTTTTATTTAGAACATACATAATTAGACATAGGATTTATCTTAGGGGTACTTTGATTGCTTTCCCATAAGGTTTTAGTTCAACTTAAAATTATTGAGAAATTTATGATTGAAATTAGTATGTAACTACCTATCTATCTCTAAAGATAATAATGGAATGATATCTAAAAAGAGTAGAATCCTTAATCAACTAAAACTCCCATGTGAGCTATAATTAAAGGGAGATGGCCACTTAAACTAATAATAGATGCTACAATTTAGTCATGTAAACTCTCTTATTTTATGTTCTAATGCAAATGGAAATTGTATCTTCGCATCAAGATCTTAATCATCAGATCGCTAACTAACTGATTGTTTTATTATAAAATTCAACACGTGACTAAGAACATTGTAATCATACCCACTTACAACGAAAGTGAAAATATTGAAGCCATAATTCATGCGGTAATCAACCAACCCATACAACCAGAGATATTAATTATTGATGACAATTCTCCTGATGGAACAGCATCTATGGTAAAAAAGATGCAGGAAAAATTGGGAAGTCGTTTGCACATACTTGAGCGAAGCGGCAAGCTGGGTTTGGGAACCGCCTATATTGCTGGCTTTAAATGGGCGTTGTCACGAGATTACGACTACATCTTTGAAATGGATGCCGACTTCTCACACAATCCTGATGATATAAACAAGCTTCACCATGCCTGTGTTGTGAAAAAGGCAGACCTGGCCATAGGGTCACGCTATAAATCAGGGGTGAATGTGGTTAACTGGCCCATGGGCAGAGTTCTTATGTCCTATTTTGCCTCCATGTATGTCCGCTTAATTACCAGAATGCCCATTATGGATACCACAGCAGGATTCAAGTGTTATCATCGCTCTGTACTTGAAACCATCAACTTGGACAAAATCAAGTTTAAAGGATATGCGTTTCAAGTAGAGATGAAATTTACAGCCTGGAAATATGGATTTAATGTTGTTGAAGTCCCCATCGTCTTTACAGACAGGAGACAAGGAACTTCAAAAATGAGCGGAGGGATATTTAATGAGGCCATTTGGGGGGTCATAAAAATGAAGTTCTTCAGCTTCTTCAGAACCTATAAACGATAAATATGAGCACTACTCTAATAAAAAATGGCACCATCATTAATGAAGGGAAATCTTTTAAAGGTGCTCTTCTTATAAATGACTCTATTATTGAAAAGATAATTCTTACCGAAGATTATCCTTCCGCTGATGTGGTTATAGATGCTCAGGGTAAATATCTTATTCCTGGAGTGATTGATGATCAAGTGCATTTCAGAGAGCCAGGGCTTACACATAAAGGAGATATTGCCTCTGAATCCAAAGCTGCGGTGGCAGGTGGTGTTACTTCTTATATGGAGATGCCCAATACAAATCCACAATCCACTACGATCGAAGAGTTGGAAAAGAAATACTCAATAGCAGAGCAAACCTCTTATGCCAACTACTCTTTTTATATGGGTGCCACCAACACCAATTTAGAAGAGGTTTTAAAAGTTGATCCTTCTAAGGTGTGTGGAGTTAAAATTTTTATGGGTTCTTCTACTGGCAATATGTTGGTTGATAATGAAGCTGCACTAAACGACCTCTTTCGGGAGGTAAAGATGCTTATAGCTACGCATTGTGAAGATGAGTCTATCATTCGTGAGAATATGGCTATCTTTAAAAATAGGTATGGTGAGAAATTTCCTTTTAGATACCATCCTGAAATACGATCAGAGGAGGCCTGCTATAAATCCAGTTCAAGAGCAGTTGAATTGGCAGAAAAGCACAACAGCCGACTACATGTTCTCCACATATCCACAGAGAAAGAGCTTTCATTGTTCAGTTCATCTAAACCGTTAAAATCAAAAAACATCACCAGTGAAGTTTGTGTTCATCACTTGTGGTTCGAAGATTCTGATTACGACAAATTAGGTTGGAGAATAAAGTGGAATCCAGCTGTAAAATCAAAAAAAGATAGGGAGGCTTTGAGAGAGGCGCTTCGTAATAATGTTTTGGATGTTGTAGCCACCGATCATGCACCCCACACATTGGATGAAAAGCAGCAAGGCTATTTCATCTCCCCGTCAGGAGGACCGTTAATCCAGCACTCCCTCATTGCCATGTTGGAATTGGTAGATCAAGGAGTGTTTACCAAGGAGTTGTTGGTTGAAAAAATGTGCCATGCGCCAGCCACTCTGTTTCGTATTGAGAAGCGAGGCTTTATTCGGGAAGGGTATTTTGCAGATTTGGTTATAGTTGACCCCAAAGCGCCCCAGACCATTGTGGACTCTGAAGTTCTATACAAATGCAAATGGTCACCTTTTTCAGGTACAACCCTGCAAAACAGTGTAACACACACATGGGTAAATGGTCAATTGGTGTTCGAAAATGGGACCATTCACGAAGGGATAAAAGGCCAGCGTTTATCGTTTAATATAGAGTCGTAAATCATAAGTTCAGCTAAAGTTTAATCCAAAAATGAAACAGTGCATATTAATAACACTCCTAATCTACCTGTTCGTTACAGGTTGTAACAAAACCAGTGAACGCACTATAATTGTCAACTCGTTACTTGAAATACGCGCTGAGAATATCATTGCAGACACTATAATATATAGCGTAATTATCCGAAACTTTGACAAAAACGACACTTGGGCAGAAGAGAGATTGAAATATACGCAAGCTGACAAAATCATCTCGACAATTTTTGATAAGGTATATGAAGGTAAGATTCAAGCGTACGACTATTTCACCAATTCACCACTATCTATAGAACAGATTAAAAAACTGGAGAATTTTGAAGATTTTTCCAGAGATCTTATTCAGGAATTGCAGTTTGAAGAGATCTGGTTTATGAACGATCAGGTTGATTGGTTCCATAAAGAAGTGCTCTCTATTAATATGGGCTATGCTGTTTATAATTCGGACGGCACTCAAAGAGGATTAAAACCTGTGTTTCGATTTCGATTTGACCAAAACCCCACCCAGCTCAGATAAAAAGGTGATCTTTCTTCACTTTTAATAGAAATCAATTATTTTTGCATAAAAAGATGAGCAGAAACCGCTCCATAATCACAAAATACAACAAGCATCCCCAAGTAGAAAAACTACTTCAAAGCATTAAAAACAAGTCGGGCAGCATCCATCTAAAAGGATTGTCAGGCTCTTTGGTATCGGTAATTGGAGGAGCTCTAAATGAACAGGGACCCCATATTTTTATAACCACCGAGAAAGAAGAGGCAGCCTACCTCTATCATGATCTCACACAACTTTTTGACGAAGATTCGGTCTTTTACATTCCCTCCTCCTACAAACGTTCTCCAGAGTTTGGACAGCCCGATAGTAATCAAATCATTATGCGCACCGAAGGTCTCCAAAATCTTAGAGACCCTCAGTCGGATCAGTTCTTTATCACTTACTCTGAAGCGATTATGGAAAAGGTTCCTGGCGCTTCCGTCATCGACAGTCAAACGCTCCAACTAAAAAGAGGTGATAAAATTGCACTTTGCGGAAAAAACTCTGCCAACTGGGCAATAACCTTCTTTGCAACACTCTCTTATGGTGCAGTTTCGGTAAGCATTCTTAATGAATTTGACACAAACAGCGTGCAATTCATTGTTGATCACTCCGACACAAAGATTCTGTTTGCCGACGAAAGTATATGGAATAATATAGATGAGGCAAGTTTACCAAAGCTAAATACAGTTTTCTCGCTCGACAACTTTTCGTTACTCAAATCAGATTCTGATGAACTAAAACAGTTTGTTGACACCTCTCCTGATTATTTCGCTAAGAAATATGAGAGAGGTTTTTTTGTAAATGATGTGTCATTTAGATTGGATAAACCCGAAGAACTGGCTGTAATCAACTACACATCAGGCACCACAAGCAGCCCCAAAGGCGTAATGATACCATACCGCAGTTTATGGTCTAATACAAAGTATGCCAAT
>CAZJDS010000217.1:0-4100 GCA_964544795.1 uncultured Alkaliflexus sp.
TGCTCAACTCTCCAGCAAAGAGGAGTTCATATTGAATGTCTAAACGATCCTTAAGCGTGGTCAACATTTTTTTTCCATGTTCAAAATCATTTTTTCGCTCAAACCCTAACCCAATAATCTCGACTCCTCGATGACGTTTTTTTTTGTACCAGTCTGATAAAAATGCACTTTCGTCCAAGCAGTTAGGGCACCAGCTACCCAATATAGATACTATCACTACTTTTCCAGCATACCGCGGGTCTGAAAGTGATACCTGATTTCCGTCGAGGTTGGAAAACGAAAATCCTAAAGAAGAATAGCCATCTTTTAAGTAGGTAACACTGTATGCATCAGGTAAGGTTGCTTGAGAGTTTCTTTTTCCTGCAATTTCAACTGATCTGTACGGCGTAACAAATTTGCCAGTAAAGGTGTTATCATTTGTAAATTCTCCTTGAACTAAATATGGAGTTGATCCGCCGAAAGAGGACAACGAGAATTTATTTGCATCGACTACTCCTTCCAGAAAACGGTAGTCTCCAGTTGTGGTTAAAATAGAACCGGTTAGAAATGATTCTTTTTGATCAAATATCCCAACTGTTTTATTTACGTCTTGACCAGTTCCAATTTCTATATCCCAGGTGCCTGCGAGCAAGACAGAAGGTGCATTAGAGCTTTGTGGGAAACGTGGCAGATCTCCGTATTCGGCGCTGAAAGGAACTGCTGGTATAGAACTTCCAGTACCCAACCGAATTAAGTGACCGTTTAATGATTCTTCAGTTATCTTTGCCTTTAATACCACGTCATATAAATCAACGGTTATAGTAACCGAATCGCCATAGTATTTGACGTTGTTGATCTCAAATCGGTCTTCTCCATTAATCAAATATAAAATGGTTCTTTCTGGATTATCTCCTTCAACTTCAAATTGAAATGGAATTTCAACGTTAGGAATTAAAAATGTACCGCGCCAAAGTCCTTTTTTTAAAGCTTTTGTACCTGACGGTGTTTGACATGAATTGAATATCCCCATAACTAAAAATAATACGATTGAGTTTCTCCACTTTAAATTACTCATAACTAAATTTTAAATTGTTTTTTTGACTAACATAAGTTTTCTAATATGCATCGAACCAAAGCTTGGTAGTCAACGCATCAACACCCTGATTGGCAACCGCAGCTTTATAATTTTTACCGTTTAACGATTGTTCAGTTCCAGGATATAAATATCTTACCAAAAATTTTCCATCCAGTACACCAGCAATAGCGGGTTGTAATTGAGGGTAATCCAGTCTTCTCCACTCGGCAAATGCTTCTATCCCCTGACCAAATAAGGCAATCCACTTTTGAACTCCAATTGATTCTCGGAAATTAGCGCTGTTGAATTTAACCAACGGCTGTGCTATGTATGCACCTATTACATTACTATCGGTAATTCCGAATTGCTTCAAAGAGGCTTTTATTGCTTGAAAATATAATGTTTCTGCATCCTCCGAAGTGAAATTTCTGGCAGCAGCTTCAGCTCTTCCGAAAAGGATTTCTGCAGGACTCAAAATAACAGCAGGAGTTTCTGGAGATGTAAAATAACTTCCTATTTTCGAAGTTTCAGAAAATCCCAAAGCAGTTATCGCACTTGTTGTTAATCCGTTTGGAACCCCGATATACTCCTCAACGGTTGGTGTTTCTGTTTTGTTTGCAAACACAGGTAATCTTGGGTCGTTTAAATTCTTAAGGGTTTCTACAATGCTCTTGCTCACCCGGTAATCGTCGCGAGTTTCAAAGAATAATGCAATTGGGTTCTGGTTAGGAGAAGAAAGGTAGTTCAACTGCGCAATATCTCCATCTCCAATTAGGTCATCTACATGAGTTTCGGTAATTACCTGTTTAGCTTTATCAGGTTCTTTATCTGCAATTCGTAAAGCAATCCGATAGCGTAGCGAATGAGCGAATTTTTTCCATTTATTTAAATTGCCTGAATAAATAATATCGCCTTTAACTTCTTTTTTGGCTGGATTAATTAATGCAATTGCATCTTTCAAATCGGTCAATAATCCAATATAAACATCTTTCTGTGGGTCATATGCAGGTGTTACATACTTATTGATATTAACAGCCTGGCTGTATGGGATATCTCCATAAGCATCCGTCAGCAATAAGAAAATCCACGACTGAAAGATGGTTGCAACCGCTTTGTAATTTTGATTATCTTCGGTTTCACCAATCGTAATAATCTCTGCTAAATCTCGCAGACCTTCAGAATAAAAGTCTTTCCATGGACCCTCGAAAGTGCTGTTGGATGCAATATAACGATCTATCTCGGTATATTGTATTTTTGCCACGTGCTGAACAAAAAGCAATGTTCCATCTAAGTTGTTGGTTGTTCCCCAGTAGGTATCTACACTTGCCTTTATAGCATTGCTTAACAAATAATCGGGCTGAGGAGTTTGTGCTGCATTTGGGTTAATATTTATTTCCTGCAAATGATCATCACAGGATGCTAAAACAAATGTGACAATTAGTATCGATAGTATTTTTATGATTTTCATCTCTCTATTTCTTTAATTATTTAAAATGTAAGATTTACGCTAAACCCATAACTGCGAGTTGTGGGTGGTGACAAATTTTCCAGACCTTGAGCATTGCCAGAATTATTTGCCGTTTCGGGGTCAATATGTGGAGTGTTTTTGTGAATAATCCACAGATTACGTCCGATGAGCGATATATTTATTGCTTCGGCTTGAATAGTCTTTACCCAGTGCTTTGGTAGATTATAGCCTAAACTCATTTCGCGCAATTTCACAAATGAAGCGTCGAAAATGTTCGTTTCAGCAATATTCCGGAATGACTTCCAATAATTTTGGGCGGACAAGATGGTTTCGTTTTTAGTACCATCAGCATTTACTCCATCGAAAATCACTCCATCGTGATATACTTTCTCGTTGTTGGGTCCAGTTGATGAGTGCGAAGCTAATTGTATTGGTTTAGCCGATTTTATATCTCCAGGGAAATAATAAGGCAGACCACCATTTGCTTCATCTCTACCCTGTATGGTTTCAGCAAGAACACCTGTATAAATGGATGTTGCATAAGTTCCATTAAAAATAGAACCACCAATTTTTGCATCGACCAAAAAACTTAAACTTAAATTCTTATAGGAGAACGAGTTGGTAACTCCACCAATCCAATCGGGTTGAAAAGATCCAAAATAGTGATGGTTTGGATCGATGTCTGGTGCTCCATTCGCCGTTACAACAATTTCACCATTTTCGTTGCGCTTGTAGGCTGTACCATATAATGAACCATAGGGTTGACCAATAGCTGCAAGCACCTGAACATTTCGCCCGCTTCCAACTTGATATGCTGTTAGTAATCCTTCTTTGTCCAGTTCAAGAACTTCGCTTCTGTTTATTGAAAAGTTAGCAGATACATCCCAGGTTAAACCATTTTCCATTTTTACTGGAGAAAAACTTACTTGTGCTTCGATACCTTTATTTTCGATTCTTCCAGCATTCAAGAGCTTAGAGGTATATCCAGTGGATGGACTAACATTTACATTCAAAATTTGGTCTTTACTATTGGTTCTATAAACACTCAAATCCACTTTTAAATTATTGTTGAACAAACCCAATTCAACTCCTGCTTCTGTTGAACTAGTTGTTTCGGGACGAAGATCCGTATTTAACGAAGCATTTGTAACCGTTAGCAATGGATATTCTCCAAAAGGATTATTAAATGGATAAGTATCTATAAGTTGATAAGGCTCTGCATCCTTACCTACTTGTGACCAACCACCTCGAACTTTTAAAAACGAAAGAAAATTGCTTTTAATCTTAAATAGTTCTGTTAAAATAATACTTGAATTTGCAGAAGAATAAAAATAGGAATTGTTATTTATGGGTAGGGTAGAAGACCAATCATTTCGCCCAGTGAGGTTTAGGAACAGGTAGTTTCTAAACCCAATTTGTCCCGATGCAAATAGACTATTCTTCTGTTGTTGACTAAAATAATTGGATGAAATCAACGGATCGCGTGAATTGGTTAAAGAATAAACATCCCTAATTGCAAGTTTTGGCGCCTTTTGATCGTTTTCTGGTTACCGGCGGGGCCGGTTTTATCGGCAGTCA
>CAZJDS010000217.1:4110-4428 GCA_964544795.1 uncultured Alkaliflexus sp.
GATATCAATACTGAAGTCATCACTGATCTCTTTTTTGTAATTTAATGTGAACTCGATATTTCGCTCATTAATGGTGTATCCTACTTCTTGATACGAACCAAAAGGCGTTCCATTCGTGCCAAATGCTACTTTTGTTTTTCGGCGGTCGTTGTAGTAGTCGTTTCCTATGCGGAAGTTGGCAATGAAATTCTTCGATATTTCGTAATTTAAGTTGATGTTACCAATAATTCGACTGCGTCGAAGTGAGACCGTATTTTCTTCGGCAATAAAATAGAGATTGCTGTAATAGCTGTTGTTCCAGTTTACCAAATTTCCATC
>CAZJDS010000218.1:0-4387 GCA_964544795.1 uncultured Alkaliflexus sp.
CGCCAAACTTAGTAGAAAAGGAACCTGCTGAATAGATGAGTCCTGTAGCTCTACGTCCATTTATAAACTCAGAGTAATCCGCAACATCTCCCAACATGGCAAAAAATAGTGTGGGAAAAATCGCTGCTCCAAATTCTGATACAATCCCAATGGTAAAAATAGTGAGTGTATTTTCAGGGCCACAAAAAGCCAACAATGCATTCACTCCACCTGAAAAGATAAAAGCGAAAATAAAAAGATTACGTTTCCCAAAACGTCGAGCGAGAGAAGATGTAACCATAGCCCCACCTATAGATGCAACCATGAGAGCCACCATGTAAGAAGCAGCCAAAAGCTGATCGTGCAAATAGTGTGTAAAATATATGACAACAATCCCTTGCTTTATAGAGTTGTACACCTGAAACAACAAACCTATTAGAAGTAAAATGACCCAAGGTTGATTTTTTACCAAATCGACAAGATCCTTTTTTAAATCACTTTGCTGTGATTTAAGAGGCTTCACCCTCTCTTTAGTCGTGTAAAAAGTAATAAGCAGAGCAATAGTCAGGAAAATAGAGAGTAGGTAAATGGCATTGCTGTATCCACGCTTTTGATCAATTACCACAATACTATCCTTAGTAAGCCCCTCCTCCCCTGAAACAATAAATGAATACTCTTTATCACTTTCCATGGAAAAACTTTTGCCCTTGGTAGCCAAATTAAGAGAATCTGGCATTTCAGAACTGTCCCAGCTAAATAAAGCCAATCCATTCTTCGTTTTAATATTTACATTTTCTACATCCTGTGGAGTTGACACGGTGACTACATAACGATCACCATCTAATTCATTTACAGCAATGCTTGGATTGATGTTGCCAAAATAAACGACTAAGAATAAAAGAGCTCCCTGCACCAGCATGCCTCCTCCAAAAGCACCCACCATGCGATATGAACCCAAACTCGTGCGCTCTTTGTCGTCACCAGACATAACAGCCATCAACGCACCGTAAGGGATGTTGTTGGCTGTATAAACCAATGTAAAAATGATATAAGTGGCGTAGGCATATATAATCTTACCTGTGGAGCTTAAATCAGGAGCAGTAAACAACAAAGACAACATAGCACCCATTGGAATGGCTGTCCACAATATCCAGGGTCTGAATTTCCCATATTTGGAGTTGGTGCGATCACCTATAATCCCCATGGCAATATCACTCACGCCATCGCTAAACCGGGCTATAAACATCAACAGCCCCACAGCAGCAGGATTAATACCAAAAACATCTGTGTAGAAAATGAACAGGAAAGTTGTAATGCCTCGCCAGGCAATATTAGCAGCACCATCTCCCAGGGCATACCCAATTTTTTCGCGGATCGATATCTTACTTTGTAAGCTCATACAAATAATGATTAAACAGCAAAATCCATTATATCTTTTCTTGTTGCTTCATAGATATCTCTGTTAAAAAGATATAAACGAGCAGGCTTGTGAGGAACGCCCTTTTGTTTTTCGTCCAACGGAACCAAATATTTCATTCGGGAGACTTTTTTCCTAAAGTTTCTCTTGTCGAGCTCTTCACCTAAGATGATTTCATAAAGTCGCTGAAGTTGAGATAGCGTAAATTTAGGAGGTAAAAGCTCAAACCCCACAGGCTCATGCAGCAGCTTGGTTCTTAGTGCTTCCAAAGCTGATGAAAGTATCTCCATATGATCGAAGGCGAGATTGGTCACCTCAGAAACGGGCATCCACCGAACATTTCGCCCTTTCCACTCCAATGTAACTTTATCAGTAGCAAGTAAAGAGTAATAACCAATAGTGACTATACGTTTGTTAGGATCTCGTCCATTAAATTTTAGCCAAGCACGATCCTTTTCGCGGCTAATTCTTTTGGTGGAGCCAAAAGTTTTAAACTGTTCAAGATAGATGTTTTTCAACCCTGTAAGATCAAATAGAACTCTTGAAGCAGCAGCATCAAGATCTTCATCCTCATAAATATGGTTGCCAGTTAAGGTAAGATCATTAATAACCTCATTTCCTGTAATTTCATCTACCATTACCCGATCTACAAGCAATACATTCAATCGTGTAAAATCAAAACCGAAAATTACACAGTCTACAGAAATCTCATCATGAAGAATTCTTCGCTTTGAATCCACATTACTATTAGTCATTATTGAAAAAAAATGTTAGTGTCTGTTTTACACTTTAAATTACGACCGCTAATCTAAAACTATTTTTCGAATAATGAAACAGCTATTTTGAATTTTTTTAATAAATATTTACATTAAACTTCTAAATATCAGATTTCACAAAGGCTACGTATAGATTGTAAACAAATAAAAAAGAGCTATTTAAACTTTATCCAAATAGCTCTTTATGTAGTAAAAAATTCAAAAAAAGAGAGAAATTATAATTGGGTAGATTGAAGATGTTGAAATAAGCCAGCACATCCATCTTCTAATAGATCAAGCGCATACTCAAAATCCTTCTCATCTCCATAATATGGATCTGGAACTAAAGAATCAGAATAATTAGAAAAGAAGTCTGTTATTTTCACAATCTTCTCCGCATATTTACCTTCCGACATTTCAAGTAAATCCTCAATATTTTGATCATCCATAGCCACTATTAGATCGAAATACTCGAAATCAGAAGCTTTAATAGGTCGACTAATACTGGTTAAGTCGTAGTTCCTTTTAAGAGCATGGCGCTTAGATCGAGGATCAGCAGGCTTACCAGCATTATAGCCAGAAGTGCCGGCAGAATCAATTTCAAAAAAATCTTTTTTATTCGCCTCTTGAACAAGGCTTTTCATTATTGCCTCCGCACTGGGGGATCTGCAAATATTTCCTAAACAAACAAATAGTATTTTCATTTTTTCCATAACACACAATATACTTAATTTATTCGAAACAGAATCTGCCCTTCGGGCATCAACCCTTTCGTTTCAAATTGATAATAAAATGCTCCTTTTTTAGACTCGGTAGTATTTTTAATATTTAACCGCTTTAAAACATTTAGTGAGAGCACTTTTTTACGAAAATTTGCTGGTTCAAATGTTCGTTGAAAGATAGTATCATACAAAGTTCGAAGTTGGCTTAAAGTGAATTTATCAGGTAAAAGTTCCTGACCAAGCAAAGTGGAAGATGCTCTATTTTGAATACTCTCTAAAGATTTACGAACCATCAAAGCGTGATCAAAAATAAGTTCAGGAATTTCTGTAACAGGCCACCATTGAGCACCTTTTTTACGAACCAAATCTCTGTCGTATCTATCTAAGCGCACCAATGCTACAGAAGTAACACTGACAACTCGTGCTTCAGGGTCACGATCTACATCTGAAAAAACACCTACTTGTTCCAAAAAAACATCTGTAAGACCAGTTGTTTGAAACAAAATTCTTTTGGCAGCATCCTCTGCTGACTCCTCCTCGCCTACAAAACCTCCTATTAAAGACCACTTCCCTTTTCTTGGTTCAAAGCCACGCGGATACAACAATAGACGAAGTTCACCCAATTCGTAACCAAAAATTGCACAATCTACAGCAATATAATGCTTGGGATAGTGACTATACTTCTCATTCATTACATTTTTCTTATATTATTCTGTCCTCTAAGCTATCTCCCTATAATTAATTCGGCCAAACTTCGTTTTTTTGGCGTCAATAAGAATAATCTGCTTTTTACATTTGAAATAACACACCATTTCACTCTTTTGTAGGAGATTTTTAAAAATATCAAACATATTAATTTTTACAATTAGATCATATGGGGTGACAAAGATGAAAGTTGAAATATTGGAACCTTTCAGCAATAATCAATTGCTGAAAATAAAAAACCAGAATCTAAAGTAAAACTTCAAATTCTGGCATTTATGAAAAATATGCAAATAGATTAAACTTGATAAACACCCACTGATTACTTTTTAATTTGCAATCTCTTTCATTGAATACTCACCACTTTCTACCAACACTTGATTTAAATTTTCCTTAGTTACCGCTATAGAATTTACCTGATAGGTTGGTATATTCTTCAATCCATTAAAAGTAAATGCATTTGACAACTGTTGAGATCGTTTTCCATCCAACATCTCTACGATTAATTCAGCAGTTTTATAACCTAACGTTTTATGGGGATGGTAAATAGTCATAAACATATCCCCTTTATAAATTGCTTGCACTGCCATAGGAGTTGCATCCTGCCCAGTTACAATTACTTCGCCAACTTTACCATACTTAGCCAAAACATCTTGAACTCCCAACCCCATGGGGTCACTACAAGAGATTACAGCATCAATGTCAGTCCCATAAGCATCAATAACTTGTTGAAATTCAAAAGCTGCACGATCTCGACTCCAACCTTCAATGAATGTTTCGTACAACAAATTTATTTTACCTGACGCAATGTG
>CAZJDS010000219.1:0-4367 GCA_964544795.1 uncultured Alkaliflexus sp.
CTTCTATCCCACCCTCCATAATACTTATAATTGCATTTTGAGTTTCGTTTTTGTCAATATTTCCTTGCTCCAGAATGATACGATCATCCGAGTACGCACATGATGTGATTTTTTCTGAATCACCCAATACCGGAATGTTTGCATTATGAGTGGCAAAAATAAATTGAATATCAGCTTTTCTCTTCTTTATTCTATGAATTAGTTCGCTGTAGATGACTTGATTGTCTAAGTCATCTTCTGGTTGATCGATTATAATTAAGTCATTCATCTCTTGCGCAAGAATAAAAAGAATTAATGCGGAAGCCCGTTGACCAATTGAGTGTTTTTCGAGTGATTTTCCATGATATTCAATTGAAACTTTATCTTGTGTACGAGTTGAGATCAATTCATATGAGTTCTCTTGAATTTTTATAAGAATTTTCCCTAACTCAGTACTGGTCAATATTTCTTTGGTTTGACTTTTAGTGCTATCAAGAACAACATCAATAATAAATCCACAGATATCGGAATACTCTTCCGATATAATGCGATATTTTGTATCAGTGAGTCCGGTGCCTTTAAACTCGGTTTTTAGGGACGAAAGGAAATTGCTTTTATCACCTTTGAATTCGATATCAATCTTCAATTCGGTTTGACTTCCATTTATTTTAGTTATTTCGTCATTATAAATCTCATAAATCTCTAATAGCTTTCTATTCCTTTTATCCAATAGGTTTATTATGTTTCCTCGAAGTTCAGTTTTTTTGCCAAGCAACCCTTTGATTCTGTCAATTTCCTTTTTGTTTGACTCAAGTTCCTGTTTATATTCCAAGAATTTATCAGGATCAATGTCTGGTTGATGGATTTCTCTTCTAATTTCTGCGAACTCATCCTTCAATCCCTCTGTTACGCCGTTGAATTCTATTTCTTTTGCTTTTAGCTGAAGTAAAGGAGCATTCAAGGTAGAGTTTGCTCCAGCTATAACTCTGATATTCGTTTCTAAAGAATTCAAAATGGTTCTGATTCCATCAAAGAACTCTTGGTTAAATTCAGAAACATATGACTTACAAGCGGATATTTCATCAAGTGTAGATGTTAATAATGAACTAAATGCTTTATCTGAAACCAGCTGTTCAGAAATCTTAATAATATTAGTAATTTGTTGCTGATCCAAAATGTAAGATGATTGTTTCTTAAGTTTTTCAGCAACTCCATGATCTTCAAATATTTTCAGGAAATGATTTAAATTACCATTTCTCTCTTCGATCTGTTGGATTTTCTCACTATGTTCAGATAGAGATGTGTATTCTTCGATTTTCTTAGCAATTTCCTTTTCAATTTCATGAACACTTATTAGAAACGGTGATACTTTATCACCAATAAGTTTGTTCAATAAACCAAACTCGTATCCTGGTTGTGTGAAGGAGAGGTCTTTTTGCCCAAAATATAGTGGTCTTGAAATTATTGCGTCAGTAGTAACATTAACTAAAGAGCCTGTTTGGTCAAAAATATTTACACGTTCCCCATTTATATAAGATAAAGTGTATACATTTCCAAATTTATCTTTTGCTACTATTTCAACCTTTCCACCAGACCCGATTATGTAATTTACTAAATCATCCTTATAACGGTCATCACAAGTTGCGGACTTTCCCAATACCTTTCGAATGATTTCTAAAACAGAAGATTTTCCACTCCCTCTTATTCCGATAAGACAGTTCAAATGAGGGGATAAACTAATGCACTGTCCGTCAAGTTTGCCACCTTTAACAGTAATATTTTCGATATACGCATGTTTATTCAGTATTATATTAGGCGAAAGCCTATCCGTGTTAGCAATCAGTGCGTATTTTATTGCATCGAAAGAATATTCTCCAATCTTGATGTAGCTAAGATTACTGCCAATAGAACCAATCTTCTTTGGGTCTGATCCTTCAATATTTGGTATGTCGAGCCCAGTCCATTCAATAAATTTTGCATACTTGTCTCTTGTCCTTACTTTCTGTAACGCAAGAACCTTATTCTTGAACTGGGGATTACGAGATAGTGTATTGATTAATCCGCCATCGCATTCTTTAAAAAGGCCAGAATTTTGCTCCACATGTGCTGGAATTATAAAATAATCAGCGTTGTATTCATCTAGAGCTGCAAACATTCCATTTAAATCATATTTGCATCTTGTATTTTCATTCCCCCTATTGCCTGTAACACCTATGAATGCAGCATCTAAAAATATATTGATGCTATCTTTGCCATTAACTATCCAGTCTTCATATTTAAAGATAATAAGAACGTGAATCCCATTGGCGCCTTCTTTTACCGAAAGTTCTACTCCAGGAAGCAAGTATATATCCTCTTTTTGAGCACGCCTTTTTAATGCTTTAAATTCACTCAATTCGAATTTATTGTGATTAGTAATGAATCCGACTTTAATATCCTTATTTACAAGGGCTTCAACATAATCGTTGATAAATGTGTTATCTGGACCATCAAAGGAGAATTCCTTGTCCGATTGAGTATGCAAGTGAGAGTCAATTTTAAGATAAGTTGATCCGTTTTCAAACATTATTTGGCCTCCGTTGACTAAACTTGTTTATAATATCGAGCTATCCTCAACTCGGGATATTGGAATGTATACCATTTTAAGAGGTATCAGCTTCTGGTGTTTCTCACTCAACTGATCATAGTATTTCAAGATCAAATCCACCAATTCAGTTCCGTTAATTCCGCGGATAATTGGGGTACCATCCAGGTATTTCTGAGCATTTTTGGTGTAATTTGAAAGCGTGACAAATAAACCGTAATCTCCCTCTCGCATAGCACCCTTTAAGGATTGGATAGTTGTCTCTTTTACATCACCATCAGCGCTTTTTACTTGTACCAAAATTCTCGGCGGCAACTCATCTTTATAGGCCGTTATATCTATTCCGCTATCACCGCCATGGGCTGAGACAGTCGTTCTATATCCCATAGCATTCAAAAGATCAGAGATAAATAACTCAAAATCATAGCCTTTTAAATGCTTGCTAAGTTCCTTCAGTATGAAGTCTTTCGTTGTTTCAATGATATCTTCAGCTGTTGCAGCTACACTTTCATCCTCTTCATCAGATGTTACAAGAGTTTTTTTGAACCCTTTGTCCAAAGCAGACAAATATTCATCGGCAAAATTTTTTACTGAGAAGAATGACAGTGCAGATCCAATCTCATATAAAGCACCTTGAGAAAAAGCAGTCCTCGGAAGATGCTTCAGCCATTTGACTTTTCTTTGCTGTACATATTCAGCTGCACTCGGGTTATATGTATAGTCGCCTTCAACAATTCCAATATTAATTTTACGATCAATTTTTGATGGGAAAACAACATAATCCCCAACTTGAACTTCGTTCACAAAGCGATACAGCATACCAGCTCCATTTGCAATTGATCCCTTTTTAGCATCAGCATATGTGCTGGTATACCGCTCTTTAAATGTCTGTCTATTGCTTTCGAGATTGCTTAAATCGCCCATCTCTTTCCAACCAATAGCGATGATTTCTTCTTGAAGAAAGAGATTGTCGTCCATCGTGTGTATGCCCCACACGTGTATTTCGTCAGAACTTTTCATTTTGATCACCTCCATTACTCCACCCCCAATGCCTTAAACACAGCATCTTCAGGTGACTGGTAGAATATCAGATTGAACTTGCCCATAAGTTCCGGGGGTACGGTAGCCATGTCTGCTGCGGAAGTAATTGGTAGCAATACTTTCTTAGCTCCACTGTCCAGGCAGACCTGAAGAACATTAGCCAGTTCCTCAACCTTTATGATTGTTCCACTGATGCTAAGATTTCCAAGGACCGCCAAGCTGCTGATCACTGGTTTGTGGAGCGCAGCAGAACAAAGCGCAATGAAGGCAGTCAAGGACAACTGGTTGGTGATGCCAATGCCGTTTAAGTCTTGAAGGTGCATCAAGTAGTCTTTGGTTGAGGTGCTGATGGTACCACTGACATTCTTACTGTTAGCTTTCAAATATCTGTATGCTGTATCGATGGACTCTTTAGCTTCGCGATCCGATCCAATACCGGTTCGTTCAAACTTTCCGGAGCCGGTGACCATTTCCGTTTCGAGTTTGAAGACACCTAGCATCCCCGATTTACCGCGAGCGACCGTGTATACTTGCCCTGGTTTGTGTAGCCCCTCGGGAATGAGTTTACCGCCGCCTTGCTCTGGTACCGGAACGAATTCCTCGGTAAAGTCTTCATTGTCAATGTAAGAGAAGTTCACATCGTAGAATTCCATGCCGCCGATCTTCTTCAATTGTTCTTTCACTCGGCGACGGCTTTCCAGTGCAAAACGAAGGATCTCTTCGACATCTTTTTTCTCAAATTTCCCATTGGGATAAATCAGCT
>CAZJDS010000220.1:0-4357 GCA_964544795.1 uncultured Alkaliflexus sp.
GACCTTTCTTGCAAATATTAATTAATAGAAAATCATTGGTGTCTGGTTAAAATTCGAAATATTGTTTTAAGTATCTAATTTTTAGACTTTTTCAAGTAGCGGCGGCGTTTTTTGTTTACTTTTTTTCGCTATAGCTGGAGCGAAAAGGATCACGAATGCCATACCAAGAAAAATACAACATGAGTAAAAAAGTAAAAGCCCGTGCGGCTCGAGTACAAAATAAAGAAAAATGCCCTTTAGCGAACAATAGGGATAGAAAATATAATTTAGCAATAGTACTGTTTAAATATCTTTGGCTTAGGGACAAGAATTATGTTGTAGTAAACTTTGGATTTTGTTCAATAAATTGAACCTTTTGTTCGACTGTCTGTTTTTAATTTGATACAATTAAACTTAAACAAAAATATATGATTCTCGGCTTACTCAAAGAGCCTGGTGACGAGATGCGTGTTGCCTTGCTCCCAGAATTGGTTAAAGATCTTGTAGCTATAAAAATAGAGTTATTGGTAGAAAAAGATGCTGGAGCAAAAGCCTTTTCCACTAATAGCGATTATGAAGCTGCAGGCGCAAAAGTGGTTTCACGCGATTCTGTTTTTCAAGGGGCAGAAGTGTTGATACAAATTCATCCGCCCTCTGAAGATGAACTTAAAAAGACAAAAGAGAATCAGGTGTGGATCAGTATTTTCAACCCTCTTTCAGAGATAGATATGGTTAAATCTATTCAGAAAAAAAAGATTACCACTTTTAGTCTTGATTCCATTCCACGCACCTCTCGCGCCCAATCTATGGACATTCTCTCTTCCATGGCAACTGTAGCTGGGTATAAAGCTGTACTCGAAGCTGCATTTAGACTCCCTACTTTCTTCCCAATGTTTATGACCGCTGCTGGAACCATTCGTCCAGCAAATATTTTAATATTAGGAGCTGGTGTTGCTGGGCTTCAAGCTATTGCTTCTGCACGCAGGTTGGGTGCGCAAGTGCAAGTGTTTGATGTTCGTTCGGCAGTGAAGGAAGAAGTGATGAGTTTGGGTGGGAAATTTGTTGAAGTAGAAGGTGCTGTTGAAGATGCTGCTGCTGGAGGTTATGCTGTTGAACAAACCGAAGAGTACAAGAAAAAGCAACAAGAAGCTATCAACCAGCAAGCTACACGTGCCAATGTTATTATATGTACCGCACAAATTCCTGGAAGAAAAGCACCTCTGCTCATCTCTAAAACAACGGTGGAAACAATGAAACCTGGGTCGGTGATTATTGATTTGGCCGCTTCCACGGGTGGAAACTGTGAGCTGACTAAAAATAATGAGACTATAGTTCATAATGGAGTAACCATCGTAGGAGAGTCTAATTACCCTTCGCAAATGCCCATAGATGCCAGTCGTATGTTTGGAAAGAACCTTTTCAATTTCTTGAAACTGATTATGGATGGAGAAGGTAAACTTCATCTTAATTTTGAAGATGACATCGTAAAAGGCACTTGCATCACACATCAGGGGGAGATCTTCAACGAAAGAGTTAAATCACTCATTGAAAACGAAAAATAAACCTATAAGATATGGAAACAGTACTTCATTTTTTTCTCAATTATAAAGAGGCCATTTTTATTATTATTTTATCCATCTTTTTGGGTATCGAAGTGATTTCAAATGTTCCTTCGGTTTTGCATACACCGCTTATGTCAGGGGCTAATGCCATCAGTGGAGTTATAATTATTGGTGGAATAATTTTGGTAGGTCATGCCGACCTTTCCTCCATCTCTATCCATCTGGTATTGGGTGTTTTAGCCCTAATTTTTGGAACCTTAAATGTGGTGGGAGGCTTCGCTGTCACCGATAGAATGCTCGAAATGTTTAAAAAGAAGAAAAAGTAAAAAACTATGGATAAAATATTAGGCGTTGTAAATGGAGTAGAGTACACTGTTGGTGCTACACTTCTTGAGTTAAGTTATCTCATTGCCGCACTTCTCTTTGTATATGGTCTAAAATTACTTTCTCACCCAGAAACGGCTCGAAGAGGTAATCTTTGGGCAGGCGGGGGAATGGGGTTGGCCATGATTACCACTGTTCTTTTACATAAGAGCTCAGCAGGAACAGGCATCCCTTTAATGAATGTTTGGATTATTGTCATTGCTGTTGGAATAGGTTCGGTTATAGGTTGGATTGTTTCCCGAAAAGTAAAAATGACCGCTATGCCACAATTGGTTTCTCTGTTCAATGCTTCTGGTGGAGCAGCATCTGCATTGGTGGCATTGTTGGAGTACCCCAACGCTATAGCAGGAGATGTAGGTTCAATTCTGGTTACTATTCTTGGGTTGATTATCGGAGCAGTGGCTTTCAGTGGAAGTATGATTGCCTACGGAAAATTAGATGGTAAAGTGGGAGACATAATGAAACCCTTCATGACCTATATCAATATGACCCTTTTGGTACTGGTATTGGCAGTAGGAACCTATTTAGTGGCTTCTACCAATTCACCTACAGAGATGATTTGGGTTATTTACACTCTGCTGGCACTTTCTATTGTTTACGGTGTGATGTTTGTGATGCCCATTGGCGGTGCAGATATGCCGGTTGTAATTTCATTGCTTAATGCACTCACAGGTGTTGCAGCGGCAATGGCGGGTTTTATATACAACAACCAAGCAATGATTTTGGGAGGAATCTTAGTAGGAGCAGCAGGAATGATTTTGACTTTACTAATGGTTAAAGCAATGAATCGCTCTCTTCTGAATGTGGTTATCGGCTCTTTCGGTGGAGGAGGAGCAGCTATGGAAGGCGAGCAAGGCACCATCAAAGAGATTACAATGAGTGATGCAGCTGTTCTGCTTAGTTACTCACAAAAAGTGGTGATTATCCCTGGTTATGGTTTGGCAGTTGCTCAAGCTCAACATATTGCGCATGAACTTGATGTTCTTTTGGAAAGTAAAGGCGTAGAGGTGAAATATGCCATTCACCCTGTTGCGGGTCGTATGCCAGGACATATGAATGTTCTTTTGGCTGAAGCTGATGTTCCTTATGAGAAACTCGTTGAGATGGATACGATCAATCCGGATATGCCCAATATGGATGTGGCTATTGTGGTAGGAGCCAACGATGTGGTAAACCCTGCTGCAAATCATGATCCGTCGAGTCCAATTTATGGAATGCCCATCATCGAAGCTTCACAAGCTAAAAATATCATTGTAATGAAAAGAGGAATGGGAACTGGATATGCGGGTATTGAGAATCATCTTTTCTTTGAAGACAAAACAAGGATGTTGTTTGGAAATGCCAAAGATACGCTTCAACAATTGGTGGCTGAAATAAAGAATTTCTAATAGTTCCCATTAAGTTGGTAGGTTTTAAAGGTCTGTAAAACACTTAATTTACAGACCTTATTTTCATAAACGCAATTTGATTATTTACAGCATCATCAGTGCGTTATTTTTGTAGCAGCTCATCCTTATAATATTGTAACTCTTTAAAACTATCATTCTATTCAACTAATAACCTATAGAACTAAACACCTATATAATTATTTCCACTTCAAAATTTCCTCTGAAGTAATTAACTTCGCCCCATGTTTCACCATATCCTCAATTGCTTTTTCTGAATCGTCAGGTTGTAAGTTGATACCTCTAACGGCATCGGTAATTAAGTAAGCGTCATAGCCTAATGAGAGACCATCTTTAATGGTGAAATAGACGCAATAATCGGTGGCTAACCCCGCCACATAGATAGAGGTAATTCCATTACGTTGCAAGTAAGAATCCAGTTCAGTTTTTTTGAGACGCCCATTATCAAAAAATGCGCTGTAAGAGTCGATCTCTGGGTCAGTTCCTTTAAATACAACATGGTTAATTAAAGCCTGGTTGAGTAGAGGAGAAAGCTCAGCTCCAGGACTTCCTTGCACACAATGATCGGCCCATAGCACTTGATTTAGTCCGTGCAACTCTACAAATTCTCCAGGTTCTTTATTTTCATGATTGGATGCAAAACTTCCGTGGTTCATAGGATGCCAGTCACGCGTAGCCACAATAGTCTGAAAGTGCTGTTGAATATTGTTCACTACTGGGATGATTTGATCTCCATTTGGAACTCCTAAAGCACCATTAGGTAAAAAATCATTTTGTATGTCAACTAAAATTAACGCTTTCATAGATATTTATTTTTATTCATTAGGATAAGATTCATTCGTCGGTCATAAAGCTGTTGTTCCAGTCCCACATGATAAATATGAGGGTGAACCAAACGACGATGGGTTTTATCCAACTGTTGCAATCCTTCTCTTGCTCTTGTTTGAATTTGCCTAATATCATCGTGCTTTCCTGTAAAAATACCATTTTTTATGATGGGTTTCAACAAATCAATAGATTCAGATT
>CAZJDS010000221.1:0-4346 GCA_964544795.1 uncultured Alkaliflexus sp.
TTTAGCAATCGTGAAAGATTTAAACGCGAATAGGGGCATATAAAATACAGAGTAAGATAAGTTTTATTTATTTTTTTTTGGATTTTTATATTTGAAAATTACTGTCATTGCTACGCCTGCTATAACTGAGATACCTCCTATAATGTGGTAAGTGAAAAGTGTCTCGCCCAGGATTAAAATACCTCCAGCGATCGAGATTAGAGGACTTAGGTTATTGAACACAGCTATTTGGGAAGCGGGAATCTGAATTAAAGCAAAATTCGTGAATAAGGCTGTTACCATTGAAGACAATACACCTAAATACAGTACTGCCCAAAGAAATTCTGTGTGAAATAAGGGATTAAAGAATTCTCTCAAAGTATGGTTTTGAATATGACCCGATAGGCTAAAGCCGTTAAATACGATGAATGCAAGCATTGTCATCCATATGGTAATTTCCATCGCCGAAAAGCGGGCACTAACCACTTTCCCTAAAATGTAATAGGTCACAACTGCAAATACAGACAATAGTAGCAGTATTACTCCTTTTATTGTCGTACTTCCAGACATATCTCCCGTAAAATAAATGATATATAAAATTCCTACAATGGATAATACGATTCCTATCTTTTGCAACCAAGTGGTTTTTTCTTTCAAGAAAAAGCTGGCGGCAATTAATGTAATAATAGGAGTGGCAGCAAATATAATTCCAGCTTCAGAAGCTGTGCTGTGTTGCAATCCGAAAGTTTGTAAGGCGAAAAACAGCAAAGGATAGAACAAGGAAAGTAACAGCAGTGACTTTGCTTTTTTGAAGCTAAAACGAGGTAGCTTAATGAAACCAAAAATCCATAAGATTACTATCGAGATGGCTGCTGCTGTAAATCGATGTGCTAGTAAGTCCATAGCTCCTGCATATCTTAAACCAATTTTTACAAAAATGAAAGACAATCCTATGATGAGGGTTGCCAGTACAAGTCCAATATAAGCTTGGTTTTGTTTTTTAGGCGTTGACATATTCTTGTTCTTTATATCACTAATGTCGGTTGAAATTATTTTTTTGAAAGTTTTTAAGTTTCTTGGGCTTTTACCTTTTTGCTATAATACAAAAAATAAATAAGTTTTGCGTTTAGTGAGTTCAGTGTGCAAACTTGTGCTTAACATTGCAGAGAGCTATAAAATTCACTTTTGCTTAAAAGCAGTGTTGTTGTAACCATTTCGACACACTTCAATAAGTGCAGTAATCTATGAGTTTATACAAAGTCTATTATTAATCAAAACTTTAAAACAAAATGGAAGATCTTCCCAGAGCGTAATGTAATTTTAAAGAGAATATTTAAGGGCGACTATTATTAAAATAATGCCAACTAAGGCTATATAAGTGTATGGTTGTGCACAGTTTAAAGTCCAGCCTTTTAGTAGTTCCAATTTTGGAACTACAACTCTTGGATCTTTACGATTATAATAAAATGGTCCTTTCCAATTGGTCGGGTTTTTAATCATCAAATTAAGAAATTCTTTGTTTAGCTTGGCTTTCATCTTGTATTAGTTTAGGTTTTGGTATTGATTCAGTAGCACTCTATTATATCAAAAGTATCATTTTTATTTATTTTTCATCGTTCTGTTTATTTGCTGAAATGATAAAGTTATGGTGGGCATAGTTGGCTCTGTTGTTTAAGAGCTATCTTGAAGGTGCTTTTTATTAGAAGTAGTTGGGGGATAGGTTGGTCATTCTACATTTTCTAAAAAAAAACATTTTTTGCATTTTGACTCCCTTTTTTAATACGACAAAAATGTCTCTTTACTGTTTCCCATCAATAATCGTCCTTTCTTTTTTTTATCTTTGTAGGTTCTAAAAAATTATCCATGTCTGAGAGATTGAAGAAAGAAAAATATACGGATACATCTATAATAGAGCGAGGAACCGATCAAATTGAAGTGCTGGGAGCAAGAGTGCACAATCTTCAAAATATTGATGTGGTGATACCTCGAAACAAGTTGGTGGTGATCACAGGTTTAAGTGGGAGCGGAAAATCCTCTTTGGCATTTGACACCTTATATGCTGAAGGGCAGCGTCGTTACATCGAAACATTTTCTGCCTATGCTCGTCAATTTTTAGGCGGTTTGGAGCGCCCTGATGTGGATAAAATCACAGGCCTTAGCCCAGTAATATCTATCGAACAAAAAACTACAGGTAAAAACCCTCGCTCTACTGTGGGTACGGTGACTGAAATATATGACTTTTTGCGCTTGCTATACGCACGCGCAGGAGATGCTTATTCTTATATTTCAGGGGAGAAGATGGTGAAATACACCGATGCTCAAATATTGGATTTGGTTTTAAGTGCTTTTAAAGGCAAGGATGTTTACATCTTAGCTCCTTTGGTGAAGGGGCGAAAGGGGCACTACAAAGAATTGTTTGAACAGATACAACGAAAAGGTTTTTTGACTGTTCGTGTAGATGGCAAAATAGTTGAGCTACGCCACGGACTGCGGTTGGATAGATATAAGAATCACTTTATAGAAGTGGTGATCGATAAATTAACGGTGGAGGAGAAAGATCGTAAACGACTTTCAGAATCGGTGAAGCTGGCTATGAAACATGGTCAAAACACCATTATGATTATGGAAAGAGGAAGCGATGAACCTCGTTTTTTCAGTCGTCTTCTCATGGATCCTGCTTCAGGGTTGGCCTACAGTGAGCCAGCTCCGCACTCTTTTTCATTTAATTCACCACAAGGAGCTTGTCCCAAGTGTAAAGGAATTGGATCGGTGGAAGTGGCAGACATGGATAAAATTATACCCAACTCTTCCCTAAATATTTATAATGGAGGAGTTGAACCTTTGGGTAAGTATAAAAATTCGCTCATATTTTGGCAATTGGAAGCTTTAGCCGAAAAGTATGGTTTTACGTTGAAAACGCCTATTTCTAAAATCCCCGAGGATGGTTTGGAGGCTGTTTTGCATGGAACCAACGAACGATTGGTGCTTAAGAACACGCCGCTGGGAATCACTTCTGATTATTTCTTAACATTTAATGGAGTCATTAAATATGTTTTAGATCAACAAAATGGTGAGGCTTCTGCAAAAGCAAGGCGTTGGGCCAATCAATACATCACAGTTCAGAAGTGCCCCGATTGTGAAGGTCAGCGATTGAATCGTGAGGCTCTGCACTTTCGTTTGGATGGAAAAAACATCGCTGAAGTAGCTGCAATGGATTTGAGCGAAGCGCAGAAGTGGTTTGAGAATTTAGAATCGCGTTTGTCTGATAAACAGAAGTTGATAGCTGCAGAGATTCTGAAAGAGATTCGTTCTCGCATAGGATTTATGATGGATGTAGGGTTAGAATATCTGGCATTGAACCGTGGCTCCATGACTCTATCTGGCGGTGAAAGTCAGCGGATTCGCTTGGCCACTCAAATTGGTTCTCAGTTGGTTAATGTGCTCTATATTTTGGATGAACCTTCCATCGGTTTGCATCAAAGGGACAACCATCGTCTCATCGAATCTCTTCGTCAGTTGCGAGATACGGGTAATTCGGTTTTGGTAGTGGAGCATGACCGTGATATGATGTTGTCGGCAGATTATGTTATTGATATGGGACCACTGGCAGGTCGTTTAGGTGGTGAAGTTGTGAATAAAGGAACGCCTGCACAATTATTAAAAGGCTCCTCACTAACCGCTGATTATCTTACGGGACGCAAGAGTATTGGCATGCCTTCAAAACGACGAGAAGGGAGTGGTCATACTATTGATATTATTGGAGCTACAGGAAACAACTTAAAAAATATTACAGTTAAATTTCCCTTGGGAACTTTTATTTGTGTAACAGGAGTTTCGGGCAGTGGAAAATCTACTTTAGTGAATGAAACGCTTTATCCTATTTTGAACCAACATATCTACAACGGAGTGAAAGTTCCGCTTCCCTATAAAAAAGTAAAGGGCTTGGAACATATAGATAAAGTGGTGAGTGTAGATCAGTCGCCATTGGGCAGAACTCCACGAAGCAATCCTGCCACCTACACCAAATTATTTGATGAGATTAGAAAAATATATGCTTTGCTGCCTGAATCTAAAATTCGTGATTACAAGCCCGGTCGTTTCTCTTTTAACGTGAAGGGTGGACGATGTGAAACTTGTAAAGGTGGCGGTTCGCAGGTCATTGAAATGAATTTTTTGCCCGATGTGATGGTGCAATGCCCTGAATGTGGCGGAAAACGTTACAATCGAGAGACGTTGGAGATTCGTTATAAAGGGAAATCTATTAGTGATGTATTAAATATGACCATCAATAGAGCGGTGGAGTTTTTTGAAAACATTCCGCAATTGCAGCATAAAGTAAAAATGCTGCAAGAAGTAGGGCTGGGGTA
>CAZJDS010000222.1:0-4322 GCA_964544795.1 uncultured Alkaliflexus sp.
AGATTTACCAAACACACAATCAATGGACTTCAGACGGTAAATGGCTTATTTTTAGGTCTAAAAGGGTTGAAGGAGAGGCCATGGCCGTTAATGAAGAAACGGGAGAAATGGTGCAGGTAACTGAAGGAGGCTATATGGGTATGCTTAACATTGCACGTAAAAGCATGAACCTCTATTTCTTGCGTCGTCAGCCCAATTCTTCTTTGATTGATTTAATTGAAGTTGATTTGAAGCAACTGTTTGCCGATAGTGAATCCAATAACTTACAACCAGAATCGGTTTATCAACGCATCTGTGGCACTATTCCTTCAGCTTGGGAAGGTGGGGGAGATTTAGCGCTTGATGGGGATGAGGAGTGGGCGTGGTTTCGCGTAGGTAAAAAAGAAGCTGCCAAACATCTTCCGAAAGGCACTAAAATCGAAAAATCTTTTGGCCCCAGAAATATGGGAGCGGGTCCAAATGGGATTGCAGGAATGAATGTTTTTACAGGTGAAACTAAATATGTGACGTCGGTACCTTTTCAAATTGGGCACATCCAATCTAATCCATGGGTTTCTGGTCAAATTGTATTTTGTTGGGAAACGGGTGGAAAATCACCCCAGCGCACATGGATAGTATATTCAGACGGGTCTGGTTTACGGCCACTTTATCCAGAGTCGGAGTATGAATGGGTTACGCATGAAGCTGTAATAACGCCTGATGAAGTTGCTTTCGCTATTATGGGGCATAGGAAAATTTTAGGTGTTGCGCGTGAAGAAAATATAGGAACTGATGTTAAAGGAATTAACCCTGGACAAGAAGCTGCTTGGGGACCTTCAGGTACCCGTGAAAAACCTACTGGTTTAGGCATCGTTAATATTGAAAGCCGTGAAATGCTCATCGCTGGACAAATACCTTTCGGCAGTGGATTTTGGCATGTGAATGGCTCAGCTGATAAGAAATTCGTCGTGGGGGATGATTTTGATCGTAACATTTATTTAATCGATCGTCGCAATAGTGAGATGATGCTTCTTTCAACAGGTCATAAAAAAACAGCGGCAGATCATCCTCATCCAACTTTTAGTCCTGATGGCACACGAGTCCAAATTCAGTCGGCTATGCTATCCGAAGACAATCGTTCTATGAATATATGTATAATTCACTTACCTGAAGAGTGGCTTAATCGTTGATAGGAGCAATCTGGATTTTGTGTTCTTTCAAAGAAAAATTACTTTTGGTCATCTTCGGCAAACATTTTATAGGTTGCCCACTGTGAACGAATGGGCGGATTATTATTTATTATCTTTTGGTTAACCAGATTGCTGTCAACAATTCGGGCTTTAACATTATCATGCAACTGAAGATCTAATACTTTGAAAACCATTTCGCGCATGGTCGCTTCTTCAATGGGGAAGGCAATCTCAATTCTTCTATTAATATTTCGGTTCATCCAGTCGGCAGAGGTCATGAAAAGCTCCTTTTCGCCTTGGTTGTAGAACATCCAAACACGCGAATGTTCTAAATTGCTGTCAACAATCCGAATAACTTTTATGTTTTTGCTGAACGATTGCCCAGGGACTATGGTGCAGATCCCTCGTATAATTAAATCTATTTTCACGCCTGCCTCACTGGCTTCGTACAATTTATTAATAAATGTTTTATTTTGAAGCCCATTCATCTTTAACAGAATATACCCTTTACCCCCTTTTTGCACAATATCAATTTCTCGATCAATTTTTGACATTAAGGTAGATTTGAAATTAAATTGGGTGACCAATAGTTTTTTGAATTTTGGCTTTATATGTTGGTTTTCAAAATATTCAAACAGTTCTTCTAAATCAAATAGAATAGAGTCTTTGCATGTGAAAAAACCGAAATCAGAGTAAAGACGTGCTGTTTTTTCATTAAAATTCCCCGTACTTAAGTAAGCAAATGACCTTTTTCTCACTCCTCCTGATCGACGTAAAACCAGTGCCATTTTTGCATGGACTTTTAGCCCAGGTAAGCTGTAAATTATTTTTACGCCTGACTCTTCCATTAATTTTGCTAGGTTTAAGTTGTTTTCCTCATCAAAACGTGCTTTTACCTCTACAAAGACAGTTACTTTTTTACCATTACGAGCCGCACTGATTAATGCATTCACTACAGCTGAATTGCTTGCTACACGGTATTGTGTAAGTTTTATCTCCTCAACTTTTGGATCAGAAGAAGCTTCGTGTAAAAAACGTAAAACATAATCGAAAGATTGATAAGGATAGTGGAGTAATCGCTCTTTCTCCTTAATGGCAGCAAACATTGAACCGTAGGTTTCAAGCTCTTTGGGATGAACTGGTGCTGGTCTTATGAGTTCCAGTTTGGGGGAGAATGGGTTTGGAAAGTTGAAGAAATCATGAAAATTAAGATATCTTTCACCCGCCAACATATCCTTCTTATAGATGCCAAATGCCTCTTTTACCACATGCAGAAAATCTGATGGCATCTCTCTATCATACGTAAAAAGGGCAGGTTCTCCTACCATCCTAAGTCCAATGCTCCTTCTAATCTTTTCAACCAAATCACCACTGAATTCATCCTCAATTCCCAAATCCGCGTCCCGTAATAGCTTTACACAATAACTTGAGTCGATATCATATCCTGGAAACAACTCTTGAAGATTGAAGCGTATCAAGTCATCTATAAATAAAAAGTGAAATTGATTATTGAGGTCAGGAAGCCTGACGAATCTAGGTAAATCATTAGTCGGAAGCTTTACAATTGCATAACGCGCTCTTCTTTTCAAAAGCTTTTCAGGATCAGCACTGTTCTTTTTTCTATACAATCGAATGGTTAAATATAACCGATTGTCTCGTAGAAATGATTTAGTGCCTTTGGTGATAAGAACGGGTTGTAAATAGGGGATAACTTCGCGGTAGAAATATTCACGTATAAAAGTTTGGTGTATGGGATGTTTAGGCTCTTCTCCTTGATATAGCATGAGCCCCTCGTTGTAAAGTCCTGCAAGAATCTCTTTATGAAAAATTCGACCAAACTCTTTTAGATGCTCGTCAACAATAGAATTTATTTCTGTTATGACTTTGAGAGGAGAAAAATTAGCATAATCTTCAATCTCTTCAGGATCAAAATTATACTTATATTCAGCTACTCTAACTTTATAGAACTCGTCAAGATTTGAGGAGTAGATAGCCAGAAATTTTAACCGCTCATATAATGGAAGTTGCGTATCAGCTGCCTCTTCTAACACACGATAGTTAAAGGAAAGCCAGCTGATATCTCGGTTAAAGTATTTCGTGGAGTGAAGCATAAACGATCTTTTATTAAGCTGTTTTGTTATGAGCCTTCGTGTAGTTATTCATGATGTACTAAAGTATTAATAAAAAAACGATGGATTACTATGAATGTGGGTAAAGATTACCTTGAAGCAAATTCTATTACCTCCATATCCTGTATATTTCCTTTATCCAATGAAAAGCGAATGGCTGTTCTTACTTGATGAAATCCATATTTTCCTGCTGCACCTGGGTTTATATGCAATATATTAAGATCTGAATCATTGATTATTTTTAAAATATGACTGTGCCCACAGATGAAAAGACGTGGTGAAAAATCCTTCAATTGTTTTTTTATTCCTACAGCATATTTACCTGGGTAGCCCCCAATGTGGGTCATAAAAATCTTAAGTCCCTCACAAATAAATTGCTGAACTAAAGGAGTTCTGCTGCGTAACTCATTTCCATCAATATTTCCATAAACAGCACGAAGTGGCTTAAATTGCTCTAAGGCCTCAAGAACTTCGAGGGATCCTATATCGCCAGCGTGCCATATTTCATCTACTTCATTAAAGAGATCATAAATTTTGGGATCCAAAAATCCATGCGTATCAGATATTAATCCAATCTTAGTCATTCACCGATATTTAAATTTTAGCCAAAAAAATAGTTGATAAAAGGTTTTGTTTTCTAATAAATAGCCTATGTTTAAGGTTCTAAATATAGGGAAATGAACCAATTTATTCAAAGTTAAGATTACAGTTTTAAAGAGCGTCTCTTTCGAAATTGAGATTAGTTATCTGTTTTGACGTTGGGTCGTCTTGTGCGAAGAGTTAATTTATTGTGCAATAAACTTATTTAGCAATGCGTCATTAAATATGTTTATGTTATTATAGTTTCAATGAAGAAATTAATATTAGTTCGTCATGCCAAAACAGAGGCTTTGTCGGATGTAGGATCAGATTTTGAGCGTAAGCTGAAGCGCAGGGGATGGTCTGATGCGCGTCTTATTGCTGAAGTATTAAAACCTAGATTGAGCGATTTGTGCAGAAAAAAATAAAAGATAGCTTGTTTATC
>CAZJDS010000223.1:0-4293 GCA_964544795.1 uncultured Alkaliflexus sp.
GATGATGACAATGATTTAATGGAGGGCAAAACCGAAGTGGAATTATCCATCAAAACTACTTTAGATAAATCAGAAACTAATCCGTTAACATTAGGAGCGTTTCAAATCAATATTTCTGATATAGAGTTTGATGTAAGCGATGATTCATCATCGAAACTTCCAGGAGATGCGAGTTCCTTTACTGATACAAGTTTAAAAGGTCCTTTTGCTCTAAATCTCGTATCAGATAAAGCTGCAGAAGGAATTGTGCTTGCAACTACCAATATACCCAATGCGAAATATAAGCAGATCGAGTTTGGTCTAAAACCTTATGACAAAGAAGCCCAAGAGTTTGAAAAATTAAATGAACTTACTCTTTATGCACAAGGGATGTTTGCCATAAGTGAAGAAGCGACTATTCGTTTTATCATAGAAAGTGACAAGAAGTTGGAAATAGAATCTGAAAGAAATTTTAATTTGAACGGAGCCAGCACTAAAGTAATGATCGACTTAAACCTTAATAAGCTGATCAATAAGTTATTTGTTGCCTTAGCACCAATGATGTCACAAGTAGATCTATCAGAAACACTTCTAATTTCTAAAAGTACAATGCCAGACGTACTTATATTATTTGAGGATGCATTTGTAGAAGAATTTTCTATTGCAGAAGTAAAATAAAAAGCCTTTACAAAACAAAAAACCACTTTGGAGAAATCTAAGGTGGTTTTTTATGCGCCTTTTAAAAAAAAAGCAATTTAGGTTTAATGCCTAATTATATTCTTCCCCAAGTTCAACAAAAGCATTAACGTGCGATCATTATTTTGATTGAATTATTTCTATTTACTTTTCATCGCAATCAGAACACTAAAAGCATTCTTTCAGATGCAATCCGCTGAGCCAGTTTTAATACATCTATCATTTACCTGTTGAGCGGGGATTATTATTTGAATGATCTCTTTTGTTAAAATAATAAAAAAATCTATCTTTAGTGAGTTTTAAATAACGCAACATAAAAGATCTAATATTTTAAAATTAAAATTTTGTCACATGAAACGAGCATGAGAATAGTTTCTCACGAAGGGAAATGACTATTGATGCGAGTTCCATATGGCCATTTAAAAACAAATTATAAACACATGAAAAATAGTTTACGATGGATGACAGCACTGTTTTTAATGGTTGGTATAGCTGCTAACGGTCAAGAAAACAGTATAAAACTTGATTTCAATAAGGCAAATCAGGTGATTAACAAAAATATTTATGGACAGTTTGCTGAGCATTTGGGCCGCTGTATTTATGATGGTATCTGGGTAGGGTATGACTCAGACATCCCCAATGAAAATGGTTATCGTAAAGATGTTTTAGAAGCTTTAAAAGAACTGGAGATACCTGTATTACGCTGGCCAGGAGGATGCTTTGCAGATACTTACCATTGGAAAGATGGAGTGGGTGCTCCACAAGATCGACCAAATATTAAAAATGTTTTTTGGGGTGGCACAGTAGAAGACAATAGTTTTGGTACGCATGAGTTTTTGAATTTATGTGAAATGATAGGTGCCGATGCTTATATTTCGGCCAATGTGGGTAGCGGTACGGTTAAGGAAATGGTAGAGTGGATTGAATATATGACTTCACCTGATGATATTCCTATGGCCAACTGGCGACGTGAAAATGGTCGGGAAAAACCTTGGGATATTAAATTTTTAGGGATTGGAAATGAGAGCTGGGGATGTGGTGGTGATATGACACCAGAATATTATTCAGATTTGTTGCGTCAGTACTCATTGTTTGCTCGCCAGTATGGACAGGGAAAATTCCAGCGCGTAGGCTGTGGCTCTAATGGTGCTGATTATCGCTGGACAGATGTGTTGATGAAAAATGCGGGGCGCAATATGGATGCTTTGTCAGTGCATTACTACACCATCGCGACAGGTGATTGGGGCGCAAAATCTGCTGCCACTGGGTTTGATGAAAGCTTGTATATTAAAGGTCTTAAGCAAGGTTTGAGAATGGACGAGCTAATTGGCAAACACGCCGAAGTAATGGACAAGTACGATCCCAAAAAGCGTGTGGGGTTAATGGTGGATGAGTGGGGTATTTGGACTGATGTGGAGCCTGGAACTGAACCTGGATTTCTATTTCAACAAAACTCTATGCGTGATGCATTAATTGCTGCCACAACTTTTGATATATTTCATCGCTATGCAGATCGTGTACAGATGGCAAACATTGCCCAAATGGTAAATGTGCTTCAGGCAATGATATTAACAGAAGGTGACAAAATGATTTTGACTCCCACCTATCACGTGTTTAAGATGTATGCTGGGCATCAAGATGCCACCTATATTCCTGCTGAGTTAAAATCAGAAGATTATAGTTTTGGCGGGGATGTTATTCCTGCTATTTCAGGAACTGCTTCACAAAAGGATGGCAAAGTAAATGTAAGTTTGAGCAATGCCAATCCACACAAATCAATTAAAGTTTCTGTGGATTTAAGTTCGGGCAAAGTAAAAAAAGTAACAAATGGCACTCTGTTATCAGCATCCGCTTTTAATGCTGTGAATACTTTTGACAAAGCAGATACGGTTAGTCCCAAATCGTTTTCAAAGTATAAACTATCCAAGAATATTTTAGAAGTAACTCTACCTGCTCTATCGGTAGTCAATATAGAGCTTGAGTAACAAGTACTGTTTTGAGTGATAAAAAGGCCGAATCCCTTAGTGTGATTCGGCCTTTACATTAAAGACCTATTTCTGTAGAATAGCAATCTATAAACAAATTTTATTTGTTTTATTCAAAGGAGTAGATATTTCCTTTGTTTTTCTCAACAATTGAACCCAAGCATTTGTTATTTGTTAGAAAAAGGGAGATAGATTCTTTTTAAAACCGACAAATATTAATAAATTAACCTTGCCTTAAAATTAATTATATGCTGGTTGTAATTTCCCCATCCAAAAGATTGGATTATAAAAGTAAGATGCCAAATGTTGTGGCTACCGATATTAGGTTCTCAAAAGAGGCCGAGATGTTAAGTGAAGCGCTAAAGCAATATCAACCAGCAGAATTGGCGCAATTGATGAATATGAGTATTGATTTAGCCAATTTGAATACGGAGCGAAACTTGAAATGGCAATGGCCTTTTGAAAAGGGAGAAGCACGTCCTGCAATATTTGCATTTAAAGGTGATGTATATGAAGGATTAGATGCCAGCAGTTTTAAAACTAAAGAGATTGATTACTCTCAAGAAACATTACGAATTTTGTCTGGGTTGTATGGAGTTTTACGCCCATTGGATGCAATAATGCCTTACCGGTTGGAGATGGGGATCAAGTTAGTAACCAAAGAGGGAACTGATTTGTATGAGGTTTGGAAAGAGAGAATTACAGCAGCTTTAAATAATGATTTAAAAATTGCTGGATTTGATATTTTATTAAATTTGGCAAGTCAGGAATACTTTAAAGCCGTGGACAAGTCAAAAATAGAAGCAGATATTATTACGCCCATTTTTAAAGATTATAAGAATGGAACTTATAAGGTTATCAGTTTCTATGCAAAAAAAGCACGTGGTTTAATGACTCGATTTGTGGTAGAAAATAGAATTACGCAAAGGGAGGATTTGAAAGCATTTGATTCTAGTGGCTATCACTTTAATACAGAATTATCCACTGGAAATGAATTGATTTTCACTCGAAATTAATTCTTTTTGATTATAAAAATAGTTTAAAATTAAAAACATGAATCCATCACCCTACATTGAACGTTATGGGAATCTCCTAAAGCAGGAGACTCTCCAAGTTTTGGAAGATCAAATTTTGCCTAACACTTTTGTTTTAGAAGCACCAGAACCATTTCCTGGTTTTTATGATTATTACTCTGAGCATCCAAAAGATGCACAGCCATTGTATATCTATTTCGTTGTTAGACGGCTATATACACTTGAAGAGATTACACGAGCAACACAAAATATTCGAAAGTATTTTCAAGGTGATTTTAACGCTGCTAGCGGAGTAGTTCATCTCTACAACAATGAATTTAATATTATAAGAGTTCGACATTTAAAAGGATTTGAACAAATATCTGAGCTTCAGGCATGTTATATGGATGAAGGTATTGAGTTTCGCAAGAAACCTGGGGGTAGATTATCTGGCCCTGCTGTAATCCGAATTAAAAAGTTTTTCATTTTGGAGGAAAAAAATCCTAATGTCTATTTTGATGTGAGCGAAAAGGACCATGGTTATTTTACTATACCAAAACAAACTGGATGGAAATACTTTGAAGATATAACTAAAAAAGTGAAGTTCAATTGGGATAAAT
>CAZJDS010000224.1:0-4264 GCA_964544795.1 uncultured Alkaliflexus sp.
ATAGCATGCATAATTTAAGTTAGTAAAGTAGAAATAATAACATATTTAACTATAAATTTAAGAAGATGGTAAAGTTGACACAGGAAATGAAAGAGATGGTAGCAGCAGAACAATGTTTTATTGGTACTGTTGATGCCCATGGAACGCCCAATGTTGCACCCAAGAGATCCACACGTGTTTTATCTGATAATTCGCTCATTTTTACAGAAGGGACTGGTAGTGTTACCTTTGCAAATGTTAAAAACGGATCAAAAGTAGTAGTTGCTGTTGTCGATCGTGAAGTTATGGATGGATACCGATTTATTGGAACATCTGAGATGCAAGATTCAGGTGAATTGTACGATCAAGCTGCGGTTTCTTCAGCAGAAAGAGGCATGCCAAAACCATTGGCGGTAGTTGTAATTCATATTACCGAAATTCAATCTTTGAAACCAGGTCCGCTGGCTGGTAAGAAAATCGCTTAGTATTTAATTTGATTATAATTTATTTTTTAATGGCTACATGGAACTCGCATCAAAAGTCATTTCCTTTTGTGAGAAACTATTTTCATGCTCGTTCCATAAGGATCTATTGGACTTAGGTGCAAAAGTATTGGAAAATGGGCGAAAGATGAAAGGAGAAAATATGAGCTGCGAGAACAAAAAGGTGAATTCCGATAGTGGTTTTTAATAGATCACAACACTTCGACAAGCTCAGCGAACGTATCATCAGTGATTGATTCGAACAAATTGAATTAAATTAAGTGGCTGAGCCTGCCGAAGCCCATACCCTAAAAATACAATCGATCTTTATATTTACTGGGTGGCTGAGCCTGTCGAAGCCAATATCTAAAAGTCAGTGAATTTCTAAATTTGATGGGTGACTGAGTTTGTTGAAGCCCAAATAGAAAAACCACGAATTACTCAGATTTAAAAACGATCTACATTTTAACCTTCCGCTCATTTACTTATCTTCGTATCTCTATTCCAAAAAAGGAAGCAAAAAATCATGAAGGTCTGTATCGCCGAAAAACCCAGTGTAGCAAAGGAATTGGCTCGTATCTTAGGAGCATCAACCCGTAAGGATGGTTATTACGAAGGTAATGGTTATCAGGTAACATGGACTTTTGGCCATTTTTGTACACTCAAAGAACCGCACGACTATTTGCCAGAGTGGAAGCGTTGGTCTTTGGGTACTTTACCTATTATTCCTTCAAGATTTGGCATTAAGTTGATTGACAATGCGGGTGTTTTAAAGCAGTTCAGAATTATTGAGTCCATTTTAAAAAATGCTTCTTTGGTTATAAATTGTGGTGATGCTGGGCAAGAAGGAGAGGTGATTCAACGATGGGTTTTGCAGAAAGCCAACTGTCAATCTCCTGTTAAACGCCTCTGGATCTCCTCATTAACCGAGGAAGCCATTCGAGAGGGATTTCAGAAATTGCATGAAGGCTCAGACTTTGACGCACTATACGCTGCTGGCAGTGCTCGCGCCATTGGTGACTGGTTGTTGGGTATCAATGCCACTCGCTTGTACACTTTGAAATATGGCCAACAAGGCCAACTTCTATCGATTGGTCGAGTACAAACTCCAACATTGGCCTTGATTGTGGAGAGGCAGAAAGAGATAGATAATTTTGTTCCTCAACCTTTTTGGGATCTGAAAACCATTTACAAAGAGGTTACTTTCAATAATTCTGAAGGCCGTTTTACCAATAAAGAAGAGGCTCAAAAAGCCATCGAACTCATCAAAGACAAAGAGTTTGAAGTAACTGGTTTTGGTCGTAAGAAAGGAAAAGAATCCCCGCCACGATTGTTTGATTTGACTTCGCTTCAGGTGGAGTGTAATCGTAAGTTTGGTTTATCGGCAGATGATACGCTGAAAGTAATTCAATCTCTTTATGAAAAGAAACTCACCTCTTATCCACGTGTGGACACCACCTTCTTGAGTAATGATATGTATCCCAAAATTGAAGGGATAATGAAAGGATTGCAACCCTATGCCAAATATACGGCTGCTGTTTTGGCTAAAAAGATACCCAAATCAAAGAAGGTTTTTGACGACACCAAAGTGACCGATCACCATGCTATTATCCCAACTGGACAAAATCCATCTTCGTCGTTAAGTCGTGATGAGAAATTAATCTTTGACCAAGTAGCTCGTCGTTTTATTGCTGCATTTTATCCAGATGCAATAATCAGTACCACCACAGTGGAAGGTAAAGTAGAAACAGTCAACTTTAAAGCTACTGGCAAACAGATTGTCGATCCTGCATGGCGAGTGGTATTTAAGCAAACGGGTACTGATGATGATTCCATATTGCCTGAATTCGTTAAAGGAGAGAAAGGCCCACACGAACCCGACTTGCAGGAGAAAGAGACACAGCCTCCCAGACTTTATACGGAAGCAACTCTTTTAAGAGCCATGGAAACAGCAGGTAGGCAAGTAGATGATGAAGAGTTACGTGCTGTTATGAAGGAGAATGGAATAGGACGACCTTCTACTCGTGCAGCAATTATCGAAACACTTTTTAAGCGCAACTATATTGTTCGCAACAGAAAGAATCTTGTTCCTACTGTTACTGGAATGCAATTGATAGAGGTGATCAACAATGAGTCTGTAAAATCGGCTGAATTAACGGGGCAGTGGGAGAAAAAACTTCGTGAAATTGAACGCGGTTCATACCTTCCCGAAGATTTTATGAATGAATTGAAACAGCTGGTTACTGATATTGTGCACACAGTTCGTCGTGAGCCTACTATCAAAAAGATTGAGGTTGTTGAGGATAAGATTGAGGGGGAAAGTGAGGGTAAAGCATCGCAAAACGTCTCTTCGTCTGAAGCACCTATCCCTTGTCCTCGTTGTGGTGAAGGTACAATGTTGACAGGCAAACAAGCCTGGGGATGTTCCCGATTTAAAGAAGGTTGCCAGACTGTGGTTCCTTTTGTTTATTTAGGCAAACAGCTCACACCTAATCAGATGGAAACGCTATTAAGAAAAGGGAAAAGTGCGCTCATTAAAGGGTTTGACTTAGAGGGTGAAAAAGCAGATGGCTCTTTGTATCTGGATGAGAATTATCAAATAAAATTGGAGAAAGAGGAATCTCCAGAATGGTACTGTCCCAAATGCAAAGAGGGAATTATAATTAAAGGCAAAAATGCGTATGGTTGTGAGCGATACAACCAAGGGTGTCACGTGATTATACCTTTTGTTTTTATGGGCAAAACCCTTACCACCAAACAAGTAGAAGATCTCATCCTAAAAGGAAAAACCAATCAACTCAAAGGTTTTATTGATGCTCAAGGAAATGAGAAAAGTGGAAGAGTTGCTTGGAGTGAAGAGTTTAAGCTGATTTTAGAGGAAGCTGTTTAAAAGATGTTTGTGAGGTCACTGTTACGAACTGTGCTCTGCACTTAGGATTGTTTTCTCTTGAATTCATCGCTGGCGCGGATTTCTTTGCGAGCAAAGCGGTAGAGCCGAGCGGCAATTCGTGACATAATTGATAAGTCTAATTTCAGTAAGCAAGTCAAATAAGTGTAAATACAAATTCAAAAATCCTGAAGGACTATATTTCGTAACCTTCGCAGTAGAGGGGGTAGGAGATGGACAGATTTTTTTACACGCAATGCGTAGAAAAATATTTTGGTTGACAACTTGGCTTAATGCCAAATTAACAAAGGACTTGAAATTTTCGCATGGTGCAATCTAACTAAACCTATTCATTTTATAGTTCGTGCAAGAACAGGGTTTTTATTTGTTAATAAGCAAAGTTTCAAGCTAACAGAATCTTGCACTCCTTAGGAGTAGCAATATTTGTAGTAAACCTATGCTCACATTGCTTCAAGCGCCGTAGGTACGACCTGTAAGATGGTCAAACGATGTCTACAATATGTAAAGCCGTTTAATTATTCGATCCAAAAACCCTCCTTAATATCTCTGTAACTCTGGCTGCTGGATTGTTTCTAATTTCCGCCTCTTCCAATGATAACTTTAAAAAGAGTCCATCCAACGCATTTTGAGTTAGATATTCATCCAGTTTTACATTTACTTGATTAAAACCAGCAATTCGCCCAACTGCTGATCCCGCAATATTATTCCATTGTGAGGTTAGAGTGTTCCATGATTCGTTGGTAGAAATTCCTGCTACCAGCTTTTTATCCAACGAACTTTTAATTTTGGGGCTATACAACTGCACCAATTGGTTATAGGTATTCTTTTTTAAGAATTGAGTGGCTTCATCATCTTTTCCTTTCAAAATGTTGAATCCATCTTGAATAGTCATTTT
>CAZJDS010000225.1:0-4262 GCA_964544795.1 uncultured Alkaliflexus sp.
GCTGCGCATTTACTGCATCTGCCAAGAGCTGAATCTTACTATGACTGGTCGTAATCAGTGATTTTTCCAAACCTTGAGGAATAATCAAAACTAAGTCTGCGTCTCCTTTTTCCAGCGCATCAATGGCATTGGAAACAGGATTGTCACGCATCGAAACCAAAAAGAAAGACGATGCATTCAGCTCACTCACTATCCTCCTGCTTAAGGGTGAGTAGTCGTTGTCCACCACCTCCACCCGAAGATTTTTCATGGTCATGGTAGCAGCATTCACCAAAATCAGCAATTGGACCATGGGTAAAACAAACATCAGTGGCAAGATGGTTTTATTCCTGAATATTTGAATAAACTCTTTTTGAAGAAGATAGAGGATGGTTCGCATAAGAATCCATTTTTAAAAACAAATAAACTATTGCAAGCGTATTTTAAAATTACGTATGCTCAATCCCAAAAACAGAAAGAAAAAAGAAAGAAGAATAACCAACTCCTTCCAAATAAAAATCAGATTTCCACTTTTAAACATCACCGTTTTTAAAGCTTCAATGTACCAGCGTGCTGGCATAATGGCACTGAATATCTGAAGCGCTTTGGGCATACTGGCTATGGGAAATATAAATCCTGACAAAATAATAGTGGGCAACATCAATCCCATCACAGAGATGAGCATTGCCACCATCTGATCATTTGCCACAGTGGAGATGAAAATACCCAGAGAAAGAGCCAATAAGATATAGATGAAATTAATTACAAACATCCAAAAAAGACTCCCTTCGATAGGCACTTTAAATACAAATACCCCCAAAACAATGATCGAAAATGCATTTATTAAGGAGAGAATCACATATGGTGTCACTTTTCCTAAAATAATTTGAAAAGGTTTGAGAGGCGAAATAAGCAGAACCTCCATAGAACCCAGTTCTTTTTCGCGGGTAATGGAGAGTGACGTCATCATGGCAGAAACCAAAATAAGCACCATAGCCATAATTCCAGGAATAGACATATAAACCCCTTTGAGGGAAGGGTTAAAAAACATTCTTATCTCAGTCTCTATGGGCAATCCATTGATGCCACTCATCTGCTCAAAACCAAAGGTAGAGACTATACCCGATGCATAATTCACCAACATTTGGGCAACATTGGCATCCGTAGCGTCGGCTAAAAGCTGAATGTGACTTCCATTGGGCTTTGTCATATCGTCTCCAAAGCCCTTTTCAATTACCACTGCCATCTGAAAATCACCACTCTTAAATGCTTGTTCAATCTCCTTTTCGTTGCTGAGATAGGTGGTGACATTAAAATAGCCTGAAGCTGTGAGACGATCTATGAGTTTGTGACTGGCATTGTCATTGGCTTTATCCAATACGCCAATCTTTGCATCTGTAATCTCCATTGAAATAACATATCCAAAAATCAACAACTGCGCAATGGGCATAACAAACAGTATGGTCAGGGTACGATAATCCCGAAGAATGTGCTTCGTCTCTTTTCTAATAAAGGCTGGAAGGGGTCTCATAATAATAGTGGCTAAATAATCTTATACATTTATTTGTGGTTTCGGGTGAGCTTCAAAAACACCTCATCCATAGATTGGGCGTTAAACTGTTTTTTTAGTTGGGCGGGTGTATCCAGTGCATCAATTCGGCCATCCACCATCACCGTCACACGATCACAATATTCCGATTCATCCAGATAGTGAGTGGTGACAAATACCGTGATACCCTCATCGGCCGCCTGATAAATAAGTTCCCAAAACTGCCGGCGAGTAACAGGATCGACCCCGCTGGTGGGTTCATCCAAAAAAACGATTTCAGGGCGATGTAAAATGGCCACTGAAAAGGCAAGTTTCTGCTTCCAACCCAAAGAGAGAGTCTTGATCAATCTGTTTCGTGCATCTTCTAAGCCCAATTGTTCAATAACCTGCTTAGCGCGTTCGACTATCTCTTTCTTGCTCAAACCATAGATAGCACCAAACAGCCGAATATTCTCAAAAACCGTTAAATCTTCATACAACGAAAACTTTTGACTCATATAACCTATCCGCCTTTTCACTTCTTCAGGTTGTTTGGCCACATCAAAACCCGCAACTATCGCCTTTCCGGATGTGGGAGCTGAAAGTCCGCACAATATTTTTATGGCAGTGGTTTTACCTGCACCATTGGCACCCAAAAAACCAAAGATCTCTCCTTTATCTACGTGAAAATTGAGACGGTCGTTGGCAACAAAACTTCCAAATTTTTTCACCAAATCTTCCACCACCACAGATCTGTTGTCCACTTTATATTCTGGTTGATTCTTCATATTAAAAACATTGAACTCTTTTATGCTATTACTTCTGTGACATCAACGCCATGAAACGATCTTCGATATTGGGTGTTATCTGAGAAATGGAAAGATCAGAATGATCTAACTTTTGTAAATGTTCCAAAAGTGCAACTGATTCATCTCCACCACCCACAAAAGTAACATGAAGTTCCTCCCCAAATGGAAAAACCGAAGCCACGCTTTCAAAAGCTCTGCAATCGGATATCAACCGATACATATCAGTACCACCCACACCAAACAACTTTCCCTCAAAGCTTTTCACTATTTCTTTGGGAGTAGCTACCTCCAAAATACGACCATCTTGCATCAGCGCCACACGGTCGCACAAAGAGGCTTCATCCATATAAGGCGTAGAAACCAATATGGTGATGCCATAAGATTTCAGTCGCTTCAACATCTCCCAAAATTCACTGCGGGAAACTGCATCCACGCCAGTGGTGGGTTCATCCAATACCAGCAATTTTGGTTTGTGAATTAAAGCACACGACAGAGCCAGTTTCTGTTTCATCCCGCCCGATAGCTTCCCAGCAGGTCTTGTTTTATAAGGTTCTATCTGCTGATAAATTTCCTTTATCAGATGATAATTTTCTTCAATAGAAGTACCAAACACCGACGCGAAAAACTCCAGGTTCTCTTCAATGGATAAGTCCTCGTACAAAGAGAATCTACCTGGCATATACCCCACCATCTTTCTGATTTCCCGATAATCTTTCACAGGGTCAAGTCCCCATAAACTAACACTGCCGCTATCTGCCAAAAGTAAAGAGATGATAATCCTAAAAAGAGTGGTTTTCCCTGCTCCATCGGGTCCAATCACTCCAAACAACTCGCCTTCTTCAACTTCAAAACTGACATTTCGAAGAGCTTCTACGTCGTCAAAGTGCTTGATCAAATTTGTAACCTGTATCATCTGATTGCTGTTTACTGTTAATACGACGAGCGTAATTTCTTTCCAAATATTATTTTAGAAAAACAACCTCACCTGGCATTCCAATTTTCAGTTCACCTTTTTCATTGGGAACAATGATTTTAATTGCATAAACCAGATCTACACGCTCCTCTTTGGTTTGAATAATCTTGGGTGTAAACTCAGCGGAAGAGGCCACCCAACTAATAGTGCCTGAGGTTTCTGTCATTGCCCCATTTTTGCCATCATAGCGAACTGTCACTTTGTCGCCAATTTTCAGAGCGTGCAGTTGCCCGCCTGAAACATAGGCTCGCAAAATCAGGTTTTTGATTTCAGCTACCTTGAAAAGAGGCTTCCCAACTGCGACCATTTCACCAGCTTCCACATACTTTTGTAGCACCGTTCCTCCAATGGGCGAAACCACCCGACAACGCTTCAACTGTTCATCCAAAAGTGCCATCTTTGAACGAACCATAGCTTCTTCAGCCTTGATGGATGCCTCTTGCGATTGAACCATTTGCAATTCACGCTGCGCCACGTCTAACTTACCCGTCGCCTCATCGTAAGAACGAGGTGTGGCGGCATCCTCTTCATACATTTTAGTCACTCGTGTGACCTCTTTTTGCAAAACCTCCAAACGTGATTTATGCACATCAATGGTTTTGTAAAGTTGCATAGTTCGCGCAGCAACAGCCTGCAAAGAAGCTTTCAGCTCTCTCCTGTTCAGATTCAGCATTGTTGTATCAATAATTCCAACTTCATGATTTGCCTCCACCACTTCTCCTTCCCAGAGATTGAACTGTAACAAACGCCCCGATCCTTCAGCGCTCACCATCACCTCATCGGCTTCAAAATTACCATAAGCATCAGCATCCGTGAGCCTGTCATTACAAGCAGAAAATAGTGCTGTCGTTAAAACAACAGTCAACAAAGTGTATAAACGAATCCTTTTTATTTGTTTCATAATCATTGCTATTAAAAAAATGTAGTGGGTAATTGTTAACGGTCAACTCTATCTCCGTTTTGTGCGCCTATC
>CAZJDS010000226.1:0-4254 GCA_964544795.1 uncultured Alkaliflexus sp.
TTCAGAAAGTCATTCTCTCTAAATCGATACAGATCAAAGAGAGCTTAGAAAATAATCTTCCCAACATCTTTGTAAAGTTGATGAGCCTTTATCCAAAAACATTTACTTTTTTAGTCTCATCACCCCAAACAGGAGTTTGGATGGGCGCTTCTCCAGAACTTCTTTTTTCCAAAGAAGATCAAAAGTGCACTACGGTTTCATTGGCAGGAACCAGATCTAAACACGATGCTATCAGTTCCTGGACCAATAAAGAGATTGAGGAGCAAGGTATGGTGAGCGATTTTATTGAGAAAGCATTGGTAAAACATACTATTAAAAAGTATGAAAGATCAGGTCCCAACATGCTTAAAGTGGGAAGTCTCACACATTTAAAGACCATTTATCAATTTAATGCACCTTTAGATTTTCAATGGGACAATTTTGTAAAAACGCTACATCCCACTCCAGCACTTTGTGGCGAACCTCAATCAAAAGCCATGGAGTTAATTCGGGAAGTAGAAACACACAGTCGAGAATACTATGGAGGGTTTTTAGGACCCATTCATAAAGACTCTATCTACCTCTATGTTAATCTTCGGAGTATGAAAATAGAGAAAAAAGAAAGTACGCTGTATGTTGGTGGAGGGCTTACTCTCCAATCCAACCTTGAAAACGAATGGAGAGAATTGAAGCTAAAAAGCAAAGTTCTTCTTTCAGCACTATAAACTATAACGCAATACTTTTCACAAACAACAAACAATGAGTAAACCAATATCAGACAAACCAATTATAAAAGCATTGGTTGATCTATGCTACCTTCATGGTGTAGAACATGTTATCATATCTCCTGGATCAAGAAATGCACCTTTAATTATTTCATTTTCAGGATCTGAAAAATTTGAATGTCTCAGCATAGTGGACGAACGTTCTGCGGGCTATTTTGCCTTAGGATTGGCGCGTGAAACACGTAAACCAGTAGCATTGGTTAGCACAAGCGGAACAGCTTCACTCAATTATGCTCCAGCAGTAGCAGAAGCTTATTATCAGCAAATCCCTTTGGTGGTTATTACTGCTGATAGGCCTAAAGAATGGATCAACCAATCGGACGGACAAGCAATTGAACAACCAGGTATTTACAACAACTTCATTCGGTACCAATGCACGCTTCCTCTCTCAGGCGGTCATGTTGACGACGAATGGTACATGAATCGCATTTTAAATGAGGCATTTCAAAAATGTACTGGGCAGGTTTCAGGCCCTATCCACATCAACGTACCTATGCGCGAACCGCTGTACGGTAAAACCGTTTACCCCAACAAGCCAGCTCGCAAAATAGAGATACTAAGCGGCGACAGTTTGCTGTGTGATGAAGCCATTGATCTACTCATTTCTGAAATCCAACGATACGAACGTGTTTTAGTACTTACAGGTGCCATGCACCATGACAGAGAGTTAAAAGAAGCATTAAAGATTCTCTCTTCAAAGGGAGTCGTTGTTCTAACAGAGACACTTTCCAACATAGAGGACGATAGTTTCATCGGAAATATGGATAGAGTGGTATCAACAATTATTGAAGATGAGCAGCTTATATTTAGTCCCGATATGCTTATCACCTTTGATGTACCCATACTTTCGAAAATGGTTAAAGCGCTGTTGAGAAAAAACAGCCCACACATTCATTGGCACTTTTCCAATCAGGACAGCATAACCGACACCTACCAGGCACTTTCACGAATAATTAAAGGAAATGCAGCCAACATACTTATTCAGATAGCTGAAAAGATGGAAGAACGTGAAAAGCGTTTCCAAGAGAGCTGGATCAAAAGAGCACAACTATCGACACAACGTCATGAGCAGTTTTTTGACAAAACACCATGGACAGATTTAAAGTTTTTCAAAAAACTAAATCAGTTTCCAATTCCACCGATGCAAATTCATTTGGGCAACAGCACCCCAGTTCGCTATGCTCAGTTGTTTGAGTGGGAGAATCAGACTTGGTATGCCAACCGAGGTACCAATGGAATTGATGGATGTGTGAGCAGTGCGGCAGGAGCAGCCCATGGAACAGAAGCTCCTGTTTTATTGGTGGTTGGTGACCTCTCCTTCTTTTACGACAGCAATGGCTTGTGGCACAAATATCTGCCCAATAATTTCAGAGTTATTGTCATCAACAACCAAGGAGGCGGAATTTTTAGATTTATTTCAGGACCATTAGAAACCGATGAGTTGGAAGATTTCTTTGAAGCCAAGCACAACACATCCTGTGAAGGTATTGCTATGACTCATGATCTAAATTATCTTTCAGCAAAAGATGACGCGGAATTGGAAAGTATTTTACCGAAATTTTTCAGTCCATCGAACAAACCACAGCTGTTAGAGGTTTTTACTCCGAACATTGAGAGTGGAAATCTACTAAAGAAGTATTTCAAATCTCTTAGAAATGAGTTTTAAAACAACGTCTAAATAATGTTGGGGTGGATGATGTTGTAAACACCTATTCCAACTAAATATTTACCTGTTATATTTAAACATATTAAGCTATGCGCATCTGGAAAACCGAAAAAGAGTACAGTGATATTAAATTTGAAAGCTTCCAAGGAATTGGGAAAATTACAATAAACCGCCCTAAAGTATACAATGCGTTTCGTCCAGAAACTGTAAAGCAGCTTTTAGAAGCTTTTGACATTTGTCGTGAGCGTCAAGACATCGGCGTAATAGTACTTACAGGCGAAGGAGAGAAAGCCTTCTGCTCTGGAGGTGATCAAAATGTAAAAGGACACGGTGGTTATATCGATGAAGAGGGAGTACCCAGGCTGAATGTTCTGGATCTTCATAAGCGAATACGCTCTATGCCCAAGCCTGTGGTGGCAATGGTGAATGGATATGCCATAGGTGGAGGTCATGTTCTGCATGTGGTTTGTGACTTAACCATTGCCAGTGAAAATGCAATATTCGGTCAGACTGGGCCAAAAGTAGGCAGTTTTGATGCTGGCTTTGGCTCTTCTTACTTAGCACGACACGTAGGACAAAAGAAAGCCCGAGAAATATGGTTCTTATGCAAGCAATACAGTGCGGCTGAAGCCGAAGAGATGGGGATGGTCAATAAAGTGGTTCCTTTGGATCAATTGGAAGATACCACAGTAGAATGGTGCCAAATCATGATGCAGCGAAGCCCTATGGCTTTAAGGATGATAAAAAGAGGACTCAACGCTGAACTGGACGGACAAACAGGAATCATGGAAATGGCTGGAGACGCCACGCTTATGTTTTACCTGATGGAAGAGGCACAAGAAGGACGAAAAGCATTCTTAGAAAAGAGAGACCCCGACTTTGACCAGTTTCCAAAATTCCCATAAATAGAAAGTAATTTACCTTTCTCTTGCTCAAAATCCGTTTTAAAGTTTACACCTCCACAAAAGAATATAAATGGGCGATATAAAAAACATCGAACTTCGAAATCTAAATATTGAAGACTACGAAGAACTGAAATCTGCCATGATGAAGGCTTATGAGCATTGGCCCGAATCGTATTGGAGAGAGCATCAAATCCAAACACTACTGGATGTTTTTCCCATGGGGCAAATTGGCGTTGTGGTGGATGGTGTCATTGTTGGCTGCGCTTTATCACTCATAGTTAAGTACGAGTTATTTGGGGACGAACACACCTACAAAGAAATAACTGGAAACAATACCTTTACCACCCACAATCCTAAGGGAGATATTCTGTATGGTATTGATATGTTCATAAAACCAGAGTATAGAGGACTAAGGTTGGGGAGAAGACTTTACGATGCGCGAAAAGAGTTGTGCGAACAGCTCAATTTAAAAGCCATTGTATTTGGTGGAAGGATACCCAACTACTATAAACACTCAGATGAATTATCGCCTAAAGAATATATTCAGAAAATAAGGAAAAAAGAGTTATTCGACCCTACTTTAACTTTTCAGCTCTCCAATGATTTCCACGTAAAAAAAATATTGACTGATTATCTACCAGGTGATAAAGAATCTGAGGATTTTGCAGTTTTATTGCAATGGGACAACATCTATTACACCAAAAAGTCAAAACAATTAAAACAACAAAAGTCCATCGTTCGGTTGGGACTGGTGCAATGGCAAATGCGATTGTACTCATCTCCTGAAGATATTTACGAACAGATGGAGTACTTTGTGGATGCTGTTTCGGGGTACAAGAGTGATTTTATATTGTTCCCAGAGTTTTTTAATGCGCCTTTGATGGCCAAGTACAACCATCTTTCAGAGCCCGATGCCATT
>CAZJDS010000227.1:0-4227 GCA_964544795.1 uncultured Alkaliflexus sp.
TTTTAGTAGGTATATTTATCTATAAAGAACTAGATATAAAAACAACAATAAATGCAACTGCACCAGCTTTGCCAGATGTTTTTTGAACATAAGCATCGGCAGTGTATTCTCCATAGGTCAATTCCATAATTACATTAACCCCAGCCGCCACGCCATCAAAATATTTATTGGCCTTAAAATGTGGAATCATTTCATTGTCCACAATACGACGAGCCACCGCATCAGGAACTGCACCTTCAACGCCATATCCTGTGGCGATGAAAGCCTGACCATTAGAGTCTCTCGTTTTGGGCTTTATAAGAATAAGAATACCATTATTCTTTCCTTTTTGACCTACGCCCCATTTTTCTGCCAGCCGAAAGCTGTAATCGCCTGCATCGTAACCCTTCAAATCAGATAGGGTCACTACAGCCACTTGGGTGCTAGTTTGGTTATTAAATTGAACCAAAGTATTCTCCAACGTCTGTACTTGGTTTTGATCGAATATGCCAGCGAAATCATTTACCAAACGCGGTGGAGAAGGACGCTTAGGAAAATCATCTGCTTTAGCTGAAAGAGTAACCAGTAAAGTAACGATTACCAACCCAATTTTATAACTAAATGATTTATTTTTTCGCAAATTCATAATCTTTATTTTTACTGATTCTTTGTAAAGCTCTCTAATTACCGAATGAGATGTCGTCCGACAATTCATTCACATCATCGGTTTGGTATGGAAAATGTGTCTTTAACTGCTCGCCAGCCATCAATATACCCGCCTCAATAGCTCCCACTGGATCATTATTTTGAAATAGTAATGTCATCTTCTCTTTTATAGAATCCCAAAATCCTTCAGGAACTTTACTATTGATGCCTGCATCTCCTAAAATTGCAAAAACTCGATCTTTCATTGCCACATAAAAAAGAACGCCATTTCGCAATTCAGTTTTATGCATTTGGAGTTTTTCAAACAAAAAGGCGGCTCTATCCATCAACTCTTCGGAACAGCTATTCTCAATATGAACCCGAATTTCGCCAGAGGTGTTTTTTTCAGCTTTCTGAATGGCCTCTACCAAACGCTGACGTTGATTTTTATCTATGATATTCTCTGACATAATTATTTTTTATTTAAAATTCAACTTTGGGTGCTTCTGAAGCTCCAGCTGATGCTTCAAAATAGGGCTTTTTCTCAAAAGAGAACATGCCTGCAATAATGTTCTTGGGGAACTTGGCAATATAAGTGTTGTAACTGCGGGTTGTTTCATTAAACTTCATCCGTTCTACAGTTATTCTATTTTCTGTTCCTTCCAACTGAGATTGAAGATCTAGGAAGTTCTGATTGGCTTTCAAATCAGGGTACTTTTCCACGACCACCATAAGACGTGATAACGCAGAAGAGAGCCCCTCCTGTGCTTGCTGAAATTGCTTCATGGAAGCTTCTGTCATATTTTCAGCATTAACATTTATAGAAGTTGCTTTACTACGTGCTTCTACAACGCCTTGCAAGGTCTCTTGCTCATGCGAAGCATATCCTTTTACAGTATTAACAAGATTAGGAATAAGATCAGCACGGCGCTGATAAACATTCTCTACTTGTGCCCACTGCGCATCAACACTTTCACGTTTCTCAACCATAGTGTTGTAGCTGCAACTACTAAATAAAGGGATAGCCAAAAGAGCTACTAAAATAAATTTTATTGTCTTCATAGTAAGTGTATAATTTAATAATAATGGTGAAATATAAGGTCAATTTAAAAATATTCATAAATATAATGCGGTTAAAAAAATATGAAAACATAATCTGGAGTTGATCTAATGCCACTTTTGGAAAAATGATCCAATTATCTTACCCTACAAAAAAGACGTCTAAACCAATTGCATCGCCCTCCGCTTTGCGCTTTTCCCCACCTATCTATATAATCCATCTGATGTGGATCCAACGGATTGGGGTTTATCATGTGATAGATTTCTCCCCAACCTGGCAAACCTCCAATATTACGATCGTCGATAAACAGGTCTGCATGAATTTTTCTACTTACTTCCTCGGTATATTTTTCTCCAGGATAGCTATTATTAATAGCGTAAAACCTCACGCCATTGGCTTCACAAAAATCCACTGCCTCTTGAAGTAGCTCGCCATCCCGATAGGTCCACAATATCAAATCATGTCCATCTTTTATCAACATACGCAAAGTCTCAAAAGCAAAAGGCATCTCCTTGCCAATGGCAGGATATTTGTGTTCAACGATGGTTCCATCAAAATCAACTGCAATAATCATTTTATCTCAAATTGATACTATTCTTCAGTTTCGTCTATTTCGTCTATTTTAGCTGGTTCAAGCTCTTCAGCAATTTTTGATGCAATGGGGATGGTAAGCAAATAAGCTACAAACAACAAAGCAAACATATATAAAAACGTGATTTGAAAAGTAACCAGATAGCCTATCAAAGTTAAAACAGCTAATGCTTCAATGGTTATTATTTTTATAAAAAACCCAGCTTTGTACTGTCTTATCTGATCGTGAAATGGAAGAGCAGATGAAATTCTTTTAACTCTTTTGCTATGTAATATAAAAGCTGCTGGAATACCTGCCAATGCCAGTAATATTATAATTGTCTTAAATGTCTCAATTTCATTGGCCGTCCATTCTATGATGCCTATAAACATAGGAGCCAATAAAATTGTTATGGCTGCAAATAGGACTAAAAAAGCGAAAATAATCCAATAGATCCACCGTATCTGTTTAAAATAATCTGGTTGCATATTTTTAAATCGTTAATTACAATGTATTATCAAAAGGTTGTCTATTCATCAAAGAGCGGCCCAAGGTTACCTCATCAGCATATTCCAATTCGTCGCCAACAGCCACTCCTCGTGCTAAAGAGGTGACCTTTACTTCCAAATCAGAGATCTTTCGATAGATATAAAAATTGGTTGTATCCCCTTCCATGGTGGCGCTAAGAGCAAAGATTACCTCTTTAACTTGTCCCACTTTAATTTTATCAACCAAAGGCTGAATGGTTAAATCATCAGGACCAATGCCGTCCATAGGAGAAATAACACCCCCCAACACATGATAAATCCCTAAGTATTGCTGGGTGTTTTCTATAGCCATCACGTCACGAATGCTTTCAACCACACAAACCAACGTATGATCCCTTTTTTGACTAGAACATATTTCACACACATCTTGATCCGAAATGTTGAAACAGACATTGCAATAGTGAATATCATCTCTCAATAATTTAATGGTTTCTGAGAAACGTGCAACATCATCCTTCTCTTGCTTTAAAATAAACAGAGAGAGACGTAATGCTGTTTTACGGCCTATTCCAGGCAAACGAGAAAACTCATTCACAGCATTTTCTAATAGTAAGGAGGGATATCTTGAAGAGGATTGCATTTGATAAAATTTTAGACCTTTACAAAGTTAATAAAAATAGATGTGCAGCCTAAAAATGATAAAGCTTTGCACACTAAATCAAAAATTGATTTCTTTACATAAAAAAAATGGATACAGCTATTATAGGATTTCTGATTATCGGCTACTTCTTAGTTCTGATAATTGTTTCCTCCCTCACAGGTAAGAAAACCGACAACGAAACTTTCTTCTTAGGCAATAGAAAGTCTCCCTGGTATATCGTTTCTATTGGTATGATTGGCTCATCACTTTCAGGCGTAACTTTCATATCAGTACCAGGGTGGGTAGGTACATCACAATTTACTTATATCCAAATGGTATTAGGTTTTACCCTGGGATATGTAGTTATTGCAAATATACTGCTTCCGCTCTACTATCGTTTAAACCTCACTTCCATCTATACTTATCTTAACAAGCGATTTGGCTTCTGGAGTTATAAATCTGGTTCTTTACTCTTCATTACCTCTAAATTGGTGGGCGCATCTGCCAGAATGTACCTCATGGCAAGTGTCATGCAACTGGCTGTATCCGATGCATTAAATATCCCCTTCCCGATCACGGTTTTTATCACCATTGGTTTGATATGGCTCTACACATTTAGAGGTGGAATAAAAACAATTATTTGGACCGATGCACTTCAAACCATTTTGATGCTTTCTGCCCTTGTGGTCACTATAGTCTATATTGCAGGAGAGCTAAACCTCAACTTTAAAAGCCTTATCGCGACCATCGTGGATAGTCCTTATTCTAAAATATGGGTATGGAATGATTGGGCAGCATCCAACCATTTTATAAAGCAATTTTTTGCAGGAATGTTCACCACCAT
>CAZJDS010000228.1:0-4149 GCA_964544795.1 uncultured Alkaliflexus sp.
CTTCAATCTGTTTCTATCGTGTCGAGCTTTCAGATAGAGACGTACACTCTCATTAGTAGGATCATCGTTCAAATCACCCATAACAATGACTTTGGCCTCGGCATCCGTACCGACTATGGAATCAACCAATGAACGGGTCAAACGCGCAGCAGCTACACGGTTTCCTCTACTACGCTCTTCACCTCCATACCGAGAAGGCCAATGATTAACAATAAAATGCATGGGTTCACCATCAAATAGCCCTGAGACTACAAGATGATCGCGTGTGTAAAGCCGATTTCCATCATCTCCTTTTATCAAAAGAGGGACAGAACGAGTTGCAGTAACCTTGAAAAAATCTGACCGATAAAGAAATGCCACATCAATTCCACGCTTATCTGGCGAATCATAATGTACAATCTGATAGTTAGCTTCTTTTAAACGGCTGTTATTCACCAAATCCACCAAAACAGCACGGTTCTCCATTTCACACAATCCGATAACTTGTGCCCCAGAAAACCCTTCAGAAGTACCCAACTGTGAAATTACATAAGCCATATTATCAATCTTTTCCCAATACTTTCCTGAATTCCAATTTTTAGATCCCTCTGGTGTAAATTCACCATCTCGCACATCGGGAGTGTTTATCGTATCAAATAAATTTTCAAGATTATAGAAAGCAACAATAGCACTGTGGTGCTTTTGTGCAATTATCCCTTGAGAAATAAAAAATAAAAATCCTCCAATCAAGAAAATTAGAACGCGCTTCCTCAACATAGTCAGTCTCTCCATATTAATTACAGCCTGCAAAATAGACAATTACTTCTATAAAAGTCAAGTTTCATTCCTTAATAATAGCAAACAATCAGCATTGCTGCTTCTTAGGCTACATATAGTTTTTGGTGAATAAAAATCTAATCGTTAACTTTAAATCCTTTTGAATAGAAACAACATTTTAAAATCAATATTTTTTATTTCTTTGCACCTGTAAAGAGGTTGTTAACTGATAAAACAAATAGATAAATGGGGAAAGTATTAGTTATTGGTGCTGGCGGCGTAGGAACCGTTGTTATCCATAAAATGGCAGGTTTGCCAGAAGTTTTTACTGAAATTATGCTGGCCAGTCGCACAAAAAGTAAGTGCGATGATATTGCTGCACAAGTAGAAAAAGGCAGAGTTAAAACTGCTAAAGTAGATGCAGATAATGTTCCTGAACTGGTAGAGCTTATCAATAGTTTTAAACCTGACTTAGTGGTGAACGTTGCACTTCCTTATCAGGATTTAACAATTATGGATGCCTGTCTGGAAACTGGCGTATCCTATTTAGACACCGCAAACTACGAGCCCTTAGATGAAGCGAAATTTGAATATAAATGGCAGTGGGCTTATCAAGATAAATTCAAGGAAGCAGGTCTTACAGCTATTTTAGGATGTGGTTTTGACCCTGGTGTAACAAATATTTATACTGCCCATGCAGCCAAACATCATTTTGACGAAATTCAATATTTAGATATTGTCGATTGCAATGCTGGAGATCATGGAAAAGCATTTGCTACCAACTTTAATCCTGAGATTAACATTCGCGAAGTTACGCAAAAAGGAAAATACTGGGAGGATGGAGAATGGGTTTATACAGAACCACATGAAATCCACAAACCACTAACTTACCCAGAAATTGGCCCAAAAGAGTCCTACCTCATCTTTCATGAGGAGTTGGAGTCGTTGGTAAAGAACTTTCCGACTTTAAAGCGAGCGCGTTTTTGGATGACTTTTGGACAAGAATATTTGACGCATCTGCGAGTAATACAAAACATCGGAATGGCGGGTATTGAGCCCATCAACTACAATGGTGTGGACATTGTACCTATTCAATTTTTGAAAGCCGTATTGCCCAATCCAGGTGATTTGGGTGAAAACTATAAAGGGTGGACATCTATTGGTTGTAGAATTAGAGGTTTAAAAGATGGAAAAGAGAAAACCTATTACATCTACAACAACTGCAGCCACGAAGTAGCTTATAAAGAGACGGGCACACAAGCAGTGAGTTACACTACTGGAGTTCCGTGCATGATTGGAGCTATGATGTACCTAAAAGGAATATGGAAGAAACCAGGCGTCTTCAACGTGGAAGAGTTCAATCCTGATCCATTTATGGAAGAGTTAAACAAACACGGTTTACCTTGGGTAGAATTGCATGATGTGGATTTAGAATTGTAATTTTGTTCACGCAAATATTTCAAACGGGAGTTTCATGATGTTTGAAATTCCCGTTTTATTTTATAAATATCTAAGCGATAAGGTGACTGGAACAAAACAACGCAAAATGAGTTTAAGTTTATAGATAATTAATATCTTTGAAAATAAATTGTATGTACTATGGATTTACAAACCAGAAAGTTAAATGTCATTGAATATCTAATACATCTTCAAGATGAAAATGAGTTTAAGAAAATTGAAGAGACTATCTTTAAGATTAAAAATATTAGAGAAAAAGCACTTAAGCCACTTACAAAAAAACAGTTGATTGAAAGGGCTAATAAATCAAATAAAGATTATCTCACGGGTAAATATAAGACTCAAGAACAATTGGAAATAGAATCCCAAAAGTGGTAATCGAATGAAAGTTATTTGGTCAGACTTTGCTTCTGAAATGCTCAAAGATATTTTTGACTACTACAAAGACGTTGCAAGTGAAACAATTGCACAAAAAATTAAAGAAGATATTTTTATAGCTACAAGACAACTGATTAACCATCCAGAATCAGGCCAAATTGAAGAAACTTTATTACAACTTAAAGAAGAACACAGGTATTTAGTTAAAACCAATTATAAGATTGTATACAAAAGAGTTAAAGAAGGTATTCTGATTACAGATGTTTTTGATACTCGTCAAGACCCAATTAAAATCAATAATCCAAAAAGAAAATGTAATCGCTAAACATGCGGATATATTTCAGGAAGCGCGAATATTTAAGTACTTAACCTTTAGTTTTCTACAAAGGTTTTAACCGATAGATGTTTGAGTTCCTTTACGCAGTCCAGAAATATCCACCGCTGTCCGTTATTATTAAAAAATATGGCTATAGACATTCAACAGATACCCTCCCCTTGTTATGTTTTAGACGAACATCTTTTTCGCAAAAATTTGAGTCTGATAAAATCAGTAAAAGAGCGTGCAGGCGTTAACATCATCTTAGCTTTTAAAGCTTTCTCTTTGTGGAGGGCTTTTCCTATTGTTCGTGAATACATCCCCTACTCCACAGCAAGTTCCATTCACGAAGCACGTTTAGCATTCGAGGAGATGGGTAGTTTGGCGCACACCTACTCACCTGCCTACACCGAAAAAGAGTTCCCAACTATATTAAAGTATAGCAGCCACATCACTTTCAACTCCTTTTCGCAGTTCGAGCGATTTTTACCTATGGTAAAAGAACAGGAACGAAAGGTCTCGTTAGGTATCCGCATCAACCCTGAATACAGTGAAGTAACAACCGATTTGTACAACCCTTCGGCACCTGGTTCGCGTATGGGCGTAGTCGCCAGTCAAATGCCAAAGAAGTTGCCACCTGAAGTGGAAGGAATCCATTTTCATACATTGTGCGAAAACAACTCCTATACTTTAGAAAAAACCTTAGCAGCCATTGAGCAAAAGTTTGGACACTATTTAAAACAGGTAAAATGGCTAAATATGGGAGGTGGCCATTTGATGACCAGCAATGAGTACAATGTCGATCATTTGGTTGAGTTGCTTAAACAATTCAAAGCAAAATGGGATTTGGAAATTATTATGGAGCCAGGAAGTGCGTTTGCCTGGGACACGGGAGTTTTGGTTTCTGAAGTGGTGGATTTGGTAGAAAACAACGGAATCAAAACCGCCATCTTGGATGTATCGTTCACTGCACACATGCCCGACTGCTTAGAGATGCCCTATAAACCGCGCATACGTGGTGCACACCAAGAGCCTGTTGAGGGTAAACCCACTTACCGAATGGGCGGCAACAGCTGTCTATCGGGTGATTTTATGGGCGATTGGTCTTTTAACCAACCTTTGCAAATTGGCGACAAAATTGTATTTGAAGATATGATTCATTACACATTGGTAAAAACCACCATGTTCAACGGTGTTTCGCACCCTTCAATTGGTATTTGGAACGACGCTACGAGATTGGA
>CAZJDS010000229.1:0-4149 GCA_964544795.1 uncultured Alkaliflexus sp.
GCCGCAATGGGACATCCAAAGTATACCAATTTCACTGTAATGGTTTCGGCAATATTCCATGTTTCAGGTTTAACTGTTCTCTGGATTTTAGGAATGATCTCTGTTGAGTCGGTTTCAATCATGGTATTGCTTACAGAGTTGCTACTGTTTATTAATAGAATATATGGCGTTAAGAAATTTAAATTATTAACAACAAAGGGTAATAAATGATTGATTTAGACCTTTTGATTGAGGACAACAGAGCAGAGGGTGAGACTACTTTACGGCAGGCACAGTTAGTTATGTTGAGGAATTTACGTATAGTTGACAATATTTGTAGACGTCATGAGTTAAGATATTGGTTGTGTTCTGGCACTTTGTTAGGAGCAGTGAGGCACCAAGGATTTATCCCATGGGATGATGATATTGATATAGCTATGCCTAGAGAAGATTATGAGAAGTTTCTGGCTATTGCAGCAGATGAGTTGCCAGATTCCGTTATGCTCGATTTACGTATAGCTTCCACTCCTTCCAGATACAATATTATTCCCTGTAAAATTCGAGATTTGAACAGCATTATTGTAGAGCCGGGAAATAATTTTGAAGGTGCTTATCAGGGGATTTTCTTAGATATTTTCCCTTTTGATTGGTTTAGTCCTAAAAATACTTTTCGTTTTAAATATGAGCACTTTCTTAAAAGTGCTTATATATTTATTGTAAAGCTTAAAGAGTCTATTTTTTATAAGCAAGAGTCCAGTGGTAGAAGATTTTTATCGTACTTCAACTTTTTGTGGTTATTGCTTTTTAAAGGAATTTTGAAGATAAGTCGAAAAGAAATTGAGAGGAATTTGAGGGGTGAAGTCGGGAAAGCTCAGTTGGGCTTTGGTTATGATGTCCCTTTTCATGGATATTTTGATCCCATAGAGATTTTTCCTTTAAAGGAAGCCTTCTTTGAAGGGTATGAATTTTTTGTTCCCAAACGGTCAGATCAATATTTAAAAAAGTTGTTTGGATCAGATTTTATGACTCCTCCACCTGTGGAAAATAGAAAGACTCATTCGCTCAAAATTATTCCGGATCTAAAAAAAACAAACACATCTTAGCGCTCTTCTTTAATAACGAGATAGATATTTTATTTAAGATATTATATGTTTAAATATGATTAATGCCATTCACTTTTACCGTATTGCACATTTTTTTTACAAACACCATCTTTCATTTGTATCAAGAGTGTTTACGCTGATTATTTTTTTAGTGTATAATTGCAAGATCTCTTATAAAACCAAAATTGGTAAAGGAACCTTTTTACTCTATGGAGGAATGGGTGTGTTGATTAATACAGATGCAGTAATCGGCGAGGGATGTAGTATAGGTGTCAACTCATCTATTGTAGGGCAGAGCCCTTATAGATATGCCCCAGTTATTGGGAACAGGGTGTTTATAGGACCAGGAGTAATCCTTCAGGGACCTATAATTGTCGAGGATAATGTAATTGTTGCACCCAATTCTGTTGTTAATAAAAGTGTTCCCAAAGGAGCCATTGTAGCTGGAATTCCTGCAAAAATCGTTGGCTGGGTAGACGAGCTGGAGTATGATATTTTTAAGAATGAGGTATGGAGCGAAGAGTATGCTGAGTTCTTAGTTGATTTCGATAAATAGAGCATAAATACATACTGATTTTCAAGTTTTAGCGTTTGTTTAGAGAACGGTTGTATGAAGCGGAGATATACTAAATAATGAATGAAGCAATAATAAGAACAAAAAATGAGGTCAACTACTATTTTGTTTTTTTCATACTTGCCTTAATTTTTGCCTTTTTTTTGAATGAGTTTATCGGATTTAATCCTTTGGATGAGCTCTTTCAGATGGGATTGATCGTGGTGTTTCTTGTTTTATCATTTTGGAAGGGTGAGCTTCGATTTGGAAAAATGGGAATAGTTTGGTTGATTGCGTTCCTGTTTTATCTTGGCTATTCATTCTTCATTAAGTCGAATGTCCCCACAGCTATTTTTCTGGACATACTGCTTCAGTCTAAACCTTTTTTGGCTTTTTTCTGTATCTATTATGCTGGTCAGGTGACGACCATACGAGAGAAAGAAATATTAAAAATAGTTGTTCTTTTCTTATATTTTATCTCAATAGTTATTTTAATCGGCGCATTGGTTACTGGCAATCCTCATCGCGGACTCAATTGGTTTTTTGTACACCCTGCAAAGTTTGCCACTGCTATTACAATCCTATCATTATTATATTTATACACATCTGAGTTTACTAGAAGAAATCGAATCATATTTATTTTAATGCTTTCGGCAGGTTTGTTCTCGATGAAAGGGAAATTCTATGGTTTTTTTGCTTTTTCAGTTCTAATGGTGTTGATATATGACCATCGATTTTTTTTAAAACTCTCTTTTCGGAATTTGATTCTTGGTTTCTTGGTAGTGGGTTTTGTGTTTTGGGCGGCTCAGGATAAGATATTTTTTTATGCGCAAGGGTTTTTATTGGATAAAGCCACTGAGGATCATAACTTGGCACGTCCTGTTTTGTATGTAACCTCAGCCCAAATAATGCATGATTATTTTCCTTTTGGGAGTGGGTTTGGTAGTTTTGCAACTCATGCTTCTGGAGCTTTTTATTCTAAAACTTATGGTGAATATGAAATAGATAAGGTTTGGGGTTTGAGTGAGAGTTTCTCCTCGTTTATTGCAGATACGCATTTTCCCTCGCTTGCACAATTTGGTTTGGTAAGTCTGTTCTTATTTGTTCTTTTTTGGCGCGAATTGATAAAAGAGGCGAATAGGCGTAAAAAAGCGGATCCTAGTAATCATGCATATCTTTTGATTGTTTTGGTTTTTGTCTTTTTAATGATTGAGATGGTTGCTGATGCAGCTTTTACAAATAATAGAGGGTTTATTTCGATGCTCTTCTTAGGATACTTATTTAATGAATATAGCAAGTCTGATGTGAAGTTGTCGGAGTTGAAAAATGATAATAATAATTAAAAGATGCGTGTATTAATTTCTGCACCAGACTTGACTCCTGGAAAAAATGTTAGCGGCATCTCTTCTGTTGTTGATGCAATTATTACGGGATTAGAAGATAAAGTTGAGTTTATTCATCTGAAAGCTGGACGTTCTGATTTGGATTCATCTGGAGTAAAAGGATATTTTCAATTAATTAAAAGTTTACTTCTGTTTCCTTGGATTGTTTATCGGGATAAGATTGATCTTTTTCATCAAAATGTTCCATTAAACGGAAAAGGGATCATTCGGGAATTTCTCTTTGGCACAATGGCGAAAATCTGTCGCATACCTATTTTAGTTCATTTGCATGGAGGCCTGTTTATTGATGATGCACCTGGCTCACGATGGCTCTATTGGATGACAAGAATCGTGTTGAAAAGGGGTGAGCAGGTCATCGTTCTTAACGATTATGAAAAAGGACAATTAGAAAGTTTGTACCAATCTGAGAGTATTATTTTAAAAAACGCAATCGATACTCATAAGTTTTTGATGAAAGAGAGTTATAGTCAATCAGACCTGCCAGTCTTGTTGTTTCTTGGAAAAATACATGAAGAGAAGGGATTAGATGAGATGGTGGATGCTTTTGAAATGATTTATCCAGAACATTCTTTCAAGTTTGTTTTGTGTGGAGCTGGTCCTCGTGAATCTTATTACGTTTCAAGGTTTAAAAATATTTTGAATAATAACTTTGAGTTTATGGGAGTAGTCAGTGGAGCTCAAAAGATTAAAGTTATTCAACAATCAGATTATTTTTTGTTACCCTCTTATTCAGAGGGACTTCCAATTGCTTTACTGGAAAATATGAGTTGTGGTGTTATTCCTATAGTTTCAGATGATGAAGCACTATTACATGTTATAACCGATGGAGAGAACGGTTATGTTGTTAAAAAGAGATCTGCTTTAGATTTGGCAGAAAAGTTAAAATATATTATTTCTCTTTCCGTGGAACAAAACATGAGGCTTTCTCGTAAAGTACGTGAATCTGTCGAAAAGAATTATTCTATTGACGATTATAATGAAAGTTTGTTACGACTATACGATAATGTTGTTTTTGGGTAGAAAAGGAGAATTAAATCCATTTTTTATTTATTTGAATAATTTATAGAATGAGAAAAATTTTGGTTACAGGTGGAGCAGGGATGATTGGATC
>CAZJDS010000230.1:0-1083 GCA_964544795.1 uncultured Alkaliflexus sp.
ATCAGTATTGCTATGAACAACATTATGCTTATGTAAATCCTATTCTGGTTATTCAGGTGCAAAACAGCACTGGAGAGAATAATGTTTCTGCTACAAATCTTGACGAATGCATTCAGAAGGTTGAGGAACGTAGCAACATTCGTTTCCAAGAGGGAGAGGTTGTTCATACCTTTGGACAGACCAGCTCTGCTTTGACAATCAACGGATTGAATGTGCCGTATGTGGAACCATCGGCAATTGCCGATAACAAGAAAATTAAGGTGGTATTTTTTAAAGAAAGTCTGTCTACAGGATGGGATTGCCCGCGAGCCGAAACCATGATGTCGTTTAGAAGAGCAACGGATGCTACATATATTGCCCAGCTGCTAGGACGAATGATTCGTACACCGATGCAGTCTCACATACAGGTAGATGATACTTTAAATGATGTACATTTATACCTGCCATATTTTGATGCTGCAACGGTAAAGGATGTTGTAAAGGCATTGCAGGATGCGGAGGGCGGAGATATTCCAGCTGATATTTATGGAGAATCTTTGGATTCTAGGGTCATGGATATACTGTCTGTAAAGCCTAGAACTACTACTGTGACAAAGGAAAAGACAGAGCAGCAGATTTCAGGGCAGGTGTCAATATTTGATTTTCCAGAGTATACAGATTCGACTATGGGAAATGTTCTCAGAGAAGGACAGACACCATATGGAACAAATTCAGAAAGCAATGCGGAGAAATCAGACGATCGTTCTATGAGCAATCTGAATGAGGTATTGAACGCTCCAACAGAAAAATCTCAGATATCTAACATTTCAGATAGCACTAATCCAATATCAAGGCAACAAACGAGTATGGAGATAATTTCAAATAATACAGCAGTGCCACAGACTCAGGTAATTACTATGACAGATGACGCGGTTGGGAGTATGCAGCAGGCAGAGGGACAAACAGAGGCACAAGAGGACAGCTTTGACCGAGAAGCTGTTATGAAGGCAATCAATGATTCAGGATTGCTTTCCTACGATGTGCGTTCTGTTAAGATTAACAATTATCTGACATCACTTTATGCTTTGGCTCGTTTGCTGGTGC
>CAZJDS010000230.1:1093-1373 GCA_964544795.1 uncultured Alkaliflexus sp.
TCCGGAAGCAAAAGATGATGTTTTGGAAGAGATTGTAAAGCAGATCCGGGAATATGTCATGAGCTTGCGTAAGAGCGGGAAATATGATGATTTGGCGAAGCATATCATGGAATTTGAGATGAAGACCCAGGTGTTTGATGCCTTTGGTGAAAGTGTGGATGACAATATTGTGTATCATTTTATGTCATCGACAGATACGGATATTGATCGTCAATTCAGGAAGGCAGAGAGCAGACTTGGAAATGAAGGTGTTGGAAATCGATATGGCAGATATTTTTAT
>CAZJDS010000230.1:1383-4133 GCA_964544795.1 uncultured Alkaliflexus sp.
GGATGATAATTGCATTGCCAGATTAATGACTTATGCAGAAAAAATGTTCCATGAATTAAATGATAAGTATCGTCGAAAGATGGTTAATTTGGATGAAAAATTCATTAAACAGTACAACGCAATCGTTTCAGACGGAGACATCGTTTCTAAGCATAATTTCCGATTGCCGGAAACCATAATGCAGCCAAGAGACGTCAATGGCAGAGAGTACACAGATCATCTGTTTGTAGATAATTCGGGTGTAGCCAGAATTAATCTGAACAATTGGGAAGAAGGAGTTTTGGAAGAGGAACAGGAGCGGGCAGATTATGTGTGCTGGCTGAGAAATCCTCCGAGAAAGCCGTGGTCTTTGTGTATACCGTATGAAATAGGTGGCGAACAGAAACCTGCATATCCGGATTTTTTGATCATTCGCAAGGATTCGGATGGGGAATATGTTATTGACATTCTAGAGCCACATGATCCGACTAGAATCGATAATTTGGGGAAGGCAAAAGGCTTTGCAGAATATGCACGCCAAAATCCTGGAGTTGGACGTATTGAGTTAATTCGTATGGGCAAAGACAGAGTTGGTCACCAGCGTTTCAAAAGACTTGATATGGCAAGAAGTGCGATTCGAGATAAGGTCTTTCATGCCATGACCAACGATGAATTAGATCACATTTTTGACACTGATGGAATCTTTATGGAGTAACGAAAAATAGAAGGCGTTATTGACAAACTGAAAACCTTCTTTGAAAAGTATTTTGGCATCGGTGGCACGGCCACTTTTACTGAGCCAGAGAATAAGGCCGTGACTTATGACCTGAGTGGTCAGGATATATTGAGAACCCCAAATTCCATATGGGAAACAACCATAAATGAAACAAGCCACATTGGAAATAATCCTATGTGGCTTGTTTTGAAAATGAGTAAATGATTTTATAATTTGGGATTTCTTCTTCGGAGTTTTCGATGTTCTTTTGCTGGCTTGGAACGGGAAAATATTTCTTTTAATGTTTGCTTTTCTTCCACAGAAAGCTGAGTTACTTTCATTTCCAGATTTTTGCAGAAAAGAAGCATCAGTCCATTTATATAGGCATCATTTGATGATTCAGTGTCATCGTCTGTGGCAATCTGTGTTTGAGATGTAAAGTCATTAATGATATTTTTGACCATGTTCTGATAGTTAATATCGCTGGCTGTATCATTATCATTCATATGAGCGTTTCTTAAGTCAGTGACTATCGGTTTCAAATCATTCGACAGAATATTCATGTAATATTGTTCTGTTTCAATGTGGGAAGTATCGAATATTCTCACAAAGGCATCGGTGGAATCAGCACCGAGTTCGTTCAATTTACATCTCATCACATCAAGAAAAGCATTTGCAATTTGAATCCCTTTATCATTAAATCCATCAATATAGATTTCCAGGTCGGTCATGAATTTTTGGAAACTTTTGTGAGTGAGTAATTCGGATAATAACCTGGGATTATATTTTTCGCAAGTCAGTATTTGGACAGCACCATCATTTAGGTGCAGGTCGGATACTGACTTATTTTTGTGTTGACGAAGTTCTGTCCGGCAAAGAAGATAATCAGTGCTTACTTTATAAAAGTCTGCAAGTATCAAAAGATTGCTGAGTGAGATATCTAAATTTTCATCTTTTTCATAATTACCAAGAGTGGAACTGGGTATGCCGGTTGTGTCTGCCAGTTCCTGTAATGACAATTTTCTTTCAACGACTCTTAAGTCTTTCAGACGTTCTGGTATCGTAAGTTTTGTGTGCATTCGTTAGTTTCCTTTCCAAAGATATAAATAAGAGTACCACATTGTTGCTGCTCATTAAACTGAAATCTTTTTCATGTTACGTCCAAGATATTGGAAAAATTATTCAAATAAAATAATTTCCTGCATCTTGGATATCCGGAATTTGTTACGAAATTTTGGGAGAATGAGTTTACAAAATAAGACGAAACGGAGGAAGGAAAAGATGAAATGTATGGATTGCTTAAGCGTCGCTCAAGCCGAATGGCGTGGCTCCATGAAAATATATTTTCATGGTTTTGGGGGATTGGGGAACTACCCCAACAAGCAAAAAATGCATTTTGTGTGTACAAATGCACTGCTTGCCAATTAGCGAAATGAGTAATGTAGGAGCTGATATTGCTTATAAAATCAGTAATTATATGCTATTAATCACGGATGAACTATTACGGAAAAGAGGATGGATAATGGATAATAATTTAGACTATGATGAGAAATTTTACAGGCTACCGAAACGATTATTTACAGAGAAACAATTTCAGAATATGACAGGAGCGGCCAAGTTACTATACATGATTCTACTGGACCGTAGATGCCTTTCAGAATTAAATGGAGCTGCTTGGCGTGATGAATACGGAGTCGTATTTATATTTTTCACAATAGAAGAAATTATGAAGCTGATGCATTTAGGAAATAAGAAAATTAATAAGATGATGAAAGAATTGGAACAGCATGGATTAATTTACCGGCGACACCAGGGACTAGGCAGACCGAACAAAATATATGTATATGATTTGCTGAAAGCAGATAATTCAAACTGGATTCCTAAGAAGTTTCTGGAAGATAAGAGGTGAGCCGGATGAGAAAGAAATATTATGAGGATGCAAAGGAAAACGCAGCATTTGAACGATGTGTGGATGTAATAACATCGCTGATTGTGAAATATGGTCCGTCACTGAAAAGAAAATGGGAACTTGAAGCTATGATGAAAAATATTTGGG
>CAZJDS010000231.1:0-4130 GCA_964544795.1 uncultured Alkaliflexus sp.
TTTAGAATTATACCTTAACTGCGAAGCGTTGGTATAAGCCAATGGCGTAGTCTGCAAATTTAGGGATGGTAAATAATTTGCACGAAAACTTCGGTAGACCCAATAATCAGCCATATAATAATGCTTATTCAAAAATGTTTGCAACGACTGTTCCTGCGCCAGCTTTAAGGCATCATTTAAAGTGAGTCGAATGCTTCCCTGCGAAAAGCCAGTCATAGCATTAAATAGGCAGAATAGTAGGATGGTTGTTTTTTTCATTTTTTGATAACCTATTTTAGTTGAGGGTTGATGGTTCCTTTTCATTTACGAGCTCATTTCACAAACTAATAACACCGGATTATCTGTTTCCTTTACATCCAATAGTGATTGGATAAACAGCTTTTCTTGTTCTGAAAGTTTCGAGCTATCCGTCATCAGTCTTTCTATTTCTCTAACTATAAAATCGGAATTTTTGACTGCAACCAGTTTATCGCCGTAATTGGTATTAATCCACAATGGTGCGATTCGATTTGGCAATCTTGGATTCGATAAGGATACAAACACCTTTTTATTCCTTTTTGAGTAGTAAGCTTTATAGACTAATCGGTTAAATGGAAAACTCATATAACACCAATTTGAGGTTTCAATGAAATCATATATCCCCGTTACATATTTATTGTTCAATCTGGATTTGAATTCCCCTAATGATGAGAAATTTTCCGGTATTTTCTCCTTTAAACTTCTATCTCCAAAGTTGACATGATAGCGTGCTTTAAGCTGACCATTATCAATACTATAAATAGTGTCATTGCCAAAGACAGGTGTAATATTTGTGAAATCATCAAAAAAACGGAAGCGATTCCCACTGCCCATTAACGAATGTCTGACAGGGAAATATCTTTCTGCAAAGTTTCCTGAGCTATCAATTCTGTACATAGCAAAATGATTGTTCTCTGCATTGGAGCTGATACCAAAACTCCCTCCCCAAAGGTAATACTCACCCTTTTTTTCTGATAATGAGAACTCAAGTGGATTAAATACGACAGAATTATCCGGAGTTTCAAACTTTATGGTTTCAATTAATCTTCCATCATTGGTAAATTTTAGTATTCTTAAGTAGTCTAAAATATGAATATTCCCTTCGATATCAATCTGAAAATCCCTGAGTTCGAAAAACTCCTCCGGGCCACGGCCTTTTTTGGATATCTCTCGTATAAATTCGCCTTTGTCAGAGAATACAAAAAGATTATTTGTTTCATTAGAAATAAAGATTTGATTGTTTTCAAGTAATATTTTTCGATGATTACTAATCAAGCATTGTTTATTGGTTTCCAACTTAATGGCATTAATTGAAGAGAAAATTGAGTCTATTTGTAATATATTGTCATAAGGAGGATTAATGCAAATTTCAGTGACACCATCTCTAATTATGGCAGATTCTGCTGTTGGCGTGTTGTTACATGCACAAAGCAAGAGTGCAGAAATGCTAATCCAAATTGCTATTGTTCTCATAATGTATAAAAGCTCTTTAATTTTAGATTAATAGAATATAGGAGGCAATAATTTGCCTCCTATAAAAACTGTTAGCAGAATCCATAAGAGCACATTGACGTACCCGAACAATTTCCACCTGGTGAGTAGAATCTATTAAAAATAACACCTTGTTGATCGGCTTCATTTGTACATGGGCTACATTCACAATCAAATTCATTTAGACCACCTTCCCATTGCGCCTGTGCCATTACCGCAATACTTTCCAGAGAAACATCTCCGACAAAATTGCTTTTGGCCATATTCATATTAAAGATAGTTGCCAATGCGAAAACTCCTATTGCTATTGTGAAAAATACTTTTTTCATTGTTTTTGATATTAATAAATTAAAGATTTGCTGTGATGTATTACAGCTTGTAGAATTAAAACTCTATTAAAAATGCATCACTGCATTGCAGTTGCATTTGTAAGGCACAGGAAAATGAAATACTGCGCGTTTTAAATTCATTATCTTTACGTCATCATTCAAACCTCCTTTCTTTTTTAAGTTTGGAGGGAGTCGGAAGAGGAAGCGGTTGCTTGCACGGCGTTTTGCTTCCTCTTCTTTTCCCAAAAAACATTCAATTACAGTCATCAGTTAACAGTCATCAGTTAGCAGTTTACTGTTCACTGATGACTGCTCATTGTTTATTGCTCTCTGCTCTCTGTTTTTCTATACAAATAATAATATAAGAGCGGAATAAAGTAAAGACTAACGATGGTTCCCAACACCATACTTCCAATAACGGTTAGTGCCAATGGTTTTTGCATTTCACTGCCCATACCCGTTCCCCATAATACAGGAACCAATGCCACAATGGTGGTAATACTGGTCATAATAATAGGCTTCAATCGGCGATGACCCGCTTCTTTTATAGCTTCTACCAATGGCATACCTTCTCTGCGAAGTCGGTTGATGGTATCCACTTTTAAGATGGAGTCGTTGACTACAATTCCACTCATCACCACAATTCCAATCATGGACATAATATTGATGGTTCCACCAAAAATCCACAACATAAAAAGTGCACCTGAAATGTCAATGGGGATTTCTAACAACAAAATGATGGGCTGGCGCAGGGATTCAAATTGAGCTGCTAAAATAAAGTAAAGTAGTGCGAGCGAAATAAGCAGAACCACCCCCAACTCTTTGATCATTTGCCGCGCTTCAAACCAACTTCCAGAAAAGCTCACATCGGCATTGAAATTGGTTTTTAACTCTTCAGATATAACTTGCATCCATCCGTTCACCTTAGAATCTGGCAAGCGATCAATATTAATAGGAACGAAAGCACCTTCTGTACTTCCAAACAGCACTTTATAATCTTCACGTTTGGCAGAAGTGACCAGCGCATTGACGGGTATTTCAATATTATCACGGCTAACTACTTTAATTTCATTGAGCAGACGATTTATGGGCATTGGGGCATTCCCAATGACCATAGGCACATATTGAGAACCTGTATGTAAAACACCTACTTGCCAAGCATTAAGCGCCGACTGCAAACGATTAAAAAGTGTTTGATGATCTACGTTATACAGTGCCATCCTATCACTTAAAGTTCTGATTTCGATATGCGATTCTGAAGCGGGAGGCATAAGATCCGCTCCTGGTATAATTTCCGCCAAATGCTTAGTCATCCCCACAGATTTTTCCAAATCTGGAATTCCTCTTGCCCCATCATCACTTACATGCACAACCAATAAAGATTCGGATTGCTTAAACATTTTTTCAAAAATAGTTTCGGGCGCAGAAAATGTATAAAGTGCATCGGGCCATTTCTTTTTGATCACAGCGGCTACCTGCTTTTCCAAAACATCCAGATCTTTTGGGTCGTTGCATTTAAAATAGATTTTGGCCTCCGAAACCGATTGATCCATATCTTTGTGCAACAGATAATTTTGAGTGCCGGTGTAGCTGTTGCTAAATTGTGAAAGCTGAGCCGTCTCTTGTTTGATGGCTGTTACTCTTGCGATATTCTCTTCAAGATTGATGTTGGTATTCCAATCCACAACCACAAAGAGGTCATCGCGCGTAAAGTCGGGGAATCGCTCTTTTTTCAAATATATGCCAAATAGCACGGCAGGAAGCAACAGAGATAAAAATAGCACCATGAAAAAACCGCGATAACGAAACACCTTTTCAAAACCTCTTTCATAGACATCTTCGGTTTTAAAAAGATTTATTTTTTCTAATAAGTGGGTAACTCTCCCTTTTTTATAGTGCTTATTTTGACTGGCTCTTCTATTAAAGAGATGGTAGAGTACGGGTATTAAAGTAATAGAAACGATGAGAGAGGCCACCAAACCAATAGAAACAGCCAGTGCCTGATCATAAAAAATGGCACCTGAAACACCGCTGATAAAAACCAAAGGAACAAATACAGCACAAGTGGTTAACACCGAGGAGATAAGTGGTCGGATGACCTCATTGGTCCCTTTGATGCAAGCTGAAGCCAGAGTTTCTCCTTTTTCAATGTAATGAGAGATGTTATCGATCACAATGATGGAACTATCAATGATCATTCCGATACCCAAAATCAATCCAGAAAGAGAAATAATATTGATGGACAATCCCGTTAGATAAAATAAGAGGAGACAGACCACCAGAGATACGGGT
>CAZJDS010000232.1:0-4116 GCA_964544795.1 uncultured Alkaliflexus sp.
TTCGTCTATTCTTACTTCTACGTCTTGAATTTGCTGACCAAACACAGTATTAATAGGCATTGGAGCGGTTCCTACGGTTCCTACGCCTACAGTATAAACCCGGATGCCAAATGTCTTTGCAATTTCTCCCGCTTGAAGGGGGGCAATAGCGCCTCTATTGTTTTCACCATCTGAAAGTAGAATGATTACTTTACTTTTTGCATCGCTGTCTTTGATACGATTCACTGCTGTGGCTAAACCCATGCCGATCGCTGTACCATCTTCTAACATCCCCAATTGAACATCGTTAAATAAATTTATTAAAACGTTGTGATCCAGAGTTAAAGGGCATTGCGTAAAGCTTTCGGCCGCGAAAATAACCAATCCCATTCTATCGTTGGGACGGCCTTTGATAAAATCTACCGCCACTTTCTTAGCTGCTTCAATTCGATTAGGCTTTAAATCCATTGCCAACATACTGCCCGAAATATCCAGTGAGATCATAATATCTATACCTTCAGTAGTTACATTTTGTAGGCTATCTGTACTTCGGGGGCGCGCAATGGCAATAATTAGAAAGACAAGTGTCAATAGGCGAAATAAAAATGGCAGATGTCTTAGCAGATCCTTTCCTGATCGCGGTAAATTTGCAAAGGCTTTTAAACTGCTAATTTGCAAAGAAGCAAACGCTGTTTTTTGTTTACGGACATACCACCAAACCATAGGTATGATGATTATCAGCAGAAAAAAATACTCTGGATGTAAGAAAGTATATCCCATATTCTTATTCGTTTAGAGTGTGATTGTTAAAGTCAAACTCTTAATAGATGATGATTTAAGATTTAAACAAATCATTTTATTCTCTTTAATCGGTCTGAACAGGGGTTGATTCTTCTATTTTCGTTTCCTTTTCAGACTCGACTTTACCTATATCAGCAAGGGGTTCTTCTTTTGTTTGATTGACAAAAAAGTAAGCATTGATTAAGCTTAAATCATTTTCATCAGGTAGTGGTTCAAACTTAGCAAACTTAGCTAAATCGGCTGTTGTAAAAGTCTTTTCAATCTTTTCAAGGAGCTTCGGATCTGGTAGTTTTACCTTTTTTAGCTCTTGCATGATTTCGAAAGAAGTCTGTTCTATGGCATTAAAGCGATAACGCTCTTTCATATATTTCCTTAAAATATCGGTAATTTCAGAGTGGAACTGTTTCACTTGTCCTTTTTGCCATAGTTTTTCATCTTTCACATGATCCAGCTCTCTTAGTGCTACCTCGTGCGGCAACTCTTTAGGTTTTTCTTTTATAAAGATAGATTTGATGGGCCTATCTCGACGTTTCCAGATTACCCAGCCAACTCCTATGAGTGCCTGCAATAGGAAAAAGAGAGACAACCAGAAGAGAAATCTTTTCAGTTCAAGAAAAGAGAAAGGCAAGTTAAAGGGTTGTTTTATATCGAAGAATCCTTTTGCAGGATCCACTTCTACAAATGGATTGATGACATTAAGCGCTAAACCCCGCGTCTCAACTTTTCTCAGCATCTCCTCATCCCTATATTGAAATTCGATGGGTGGGATGTAATGCAAACCACTGTCAAAAGAAGTGATGGTATAAACCTTCCTTATATTTATGGATGCATCGTTATAGGTAGTGTCAGTTTTTGGCACTCCCACAATTTCGATGGGGGTAATGATGGTATCGGTATATTGTGGAAAGGCAACAGCAATACCTTTGGGTTGGCTAACTTCTAAAGTCAAATTCATTTGACCACCAATAAACAGCAAGGATGAATCTAATGCTGCTGTAGCTGTTACAACTTGAGATTTCCCCACTGAAAAAGAGAAGATCATTCCCACTAATAAAAGTCCTTTCAGAGAGTTAGATCTATATCTGTTAAAAAACTGTTTCATTTTAGCTTCGTAGTTTAAACAATGTTATCAAGGCTTTAACGTAATCATCGTCGGTGCGTACCGACACATTGTCCACACCACATTTTGTGAAAATATTGTTGACACGTAGCTCATTCTCTCTCCACCACTGACTATAACTGTTGCGTGTTTTTACCGATGAAGTATTTACCCATCTGTTTTTGCCCGTTTCGGCATCTTTAAACTGAATAAAACCTACATCAGGCATATTCTTTTCGCGAGGATCATACACTTTTATGGCCACCACATCGTGTTTTTTATTGGCGATTTTTAGTGCGTTCTCAAAATTGTCGTCAATAAAATCAGAAATTAAAAAGGTGGTGCATTTCTTTTTGATAGCTCCTGTGAGGTATCGCAACACTTCCGAGATATCTGTTTCCCGTTGATCGGGTACAAAGCCGATGAGTTCACGAATAATATGAAGAATGTGTTTTCGTCCTTTTTTGGGTGGAATAAACTTCTCTATTCTATCAGAAAAAAAGATAACGCCTGTTTTATCGTTGTTTTGGATGGCTGAAAATGCTAAGACTGCTGCAATTTCTGTGATGATATTTTTTTTGAAATTCCAAGTGGTACCAAACTCTCGAGAACCAGAAACATCAATGAGAAGCATAACGGTCATCTCCCGCTCTTCTTCAAAGATTTTTATATACGGCTCATTGAATCGAGCCGTAACATTCCAGTCTATTTGTCGGATATCGTCTCCATAATTGTATCTGCGAACCTCGCTAAAAGTCATACCTCGACCTTTAAACGCAGTATGATACTCTCCAGCAAAAATATTGTTGGAAAGTCCCCGCGTTTTAATCTCGATCTTTCGTACTCGTTTTAAAATGTCAGTTGTTTCCATAATCAGATCTCAATTCATCTTGTGTTCAATGGCAATTTTTTGCCCTTATTAAACTGTGTGAAAAGGTGGTTGGTTGAAAAATTGCGGCGAGAAATTACATTCTCAACTTCCTCCTTCTATTACATAACTCTTCTCATAATCTGTTATGGAACTTCGATTGAATTCAGAATCTCGCTGATGATCTCTTCCGATGTTAGGTTGTTTGCTTCAGCTTCATAAGAAAGACCGATACGGTGGCGTAATACATCGTGGCATACCGCACGAATGTCTTCTGGAATTACGTAACCTCTTCGTTTAATAAATGCATACGCTTTTGCAGCCATCGCCAAACTTATACTGGCACGAGGTGAAGCACCGTATGAAATCATATCTTTAAATTTTTCCAGTTTGTAGTTTTCTGGAAAACGGGTAGCAAAAACAATATCGATAATATACTTCTCAATTTTTTCATCCAAATAGACATCTTTCACCACTTTTCTGGCGCGAATAATATCTTCAGGCTTAAGAATCATAGAAGCTTGTGGAAACTTTTGTGCCAAATTGTGACGGATGATTTGCTGTTCTTCGGCTTTCTCTGGATAGGAGATGACCACCTTTAGCATGAAACGATCTACCTGTGCTTCTGGTAATGGGTAGGTTCCTTCCTGTTCAATAGGGTTTTGAGTTGCCATGACCAAAAAGGGTTCATCCAATTTGTAGGTAGTGTCGCCAATGGTAATTTGACGTTCCTGCATAGCTTCTAAAAGTGCACTCTGAACTTTTGCAGGTGCACGGTTGATCTCATCTGCCAAAACGAAATTGGTAAAGATAGGTCCTTTTTTTACCACAAATTGCTCGTTTTTTTGGCTGTAGATCATGGTTCCCACTAAGTCGGCTGGCAGCAAGTCTGGTGTAAACTGGATACGGCTAAATTTGGCATCTACAATAGTTGCTAAAGTGTTAATGGCAAGTGTTTTCGCCAAACCTGGAACTCCTTCTAAAAGAATATGCCCATCAGATAAGAGGCCGATCAACAGACTTTCGACCAAGTGTTTTTGACCTACAATAACTTTGTTCATCTCTATTGTAAGCAGATCGACAAATGAACTTTCTTGTTTAATTCGCTCATTGAGCTCTTTAATGTCAACAGTTTGATCCATACTTAAGATTTTATCTATTGTTTTATATAATATATTATTGAAAAGAGAGGTTCTAACTATCCCCACCCCGACATTTGATGCTTTAGTTCTTTAACTCTCAATTTTATATTGTTACTGCTATCTATAATTAACGATCTTCTTAATAGTAGATGCAAAAATTAACAATTCGATAAAGCAAGAACTGTTCCAAAAGAAAACAAAGATAGCCAATTGTTAAATATTTTTTA
>CAZJDS010000233.1:0-4114 GCA_964544795.1 uncultured Alkaliflexus sp.
AAAACGACCCACCAAGCTATCGATATTCGAAATAGTATTCTTTCAAATTTTGAAAAACTTATCCAAGCAGAAGATGGGGAGTGTGAAGCGTTACGTAATATAGTAATTGTGGGTGGCGGTGCTACAGGAGTAGAGTTGGCAGGTGCTTTTGCCGAAATTAAAAGTGATATTTTGCCTGGTGATTATCCTCGAATCGATTTCTCCTCTCTTCGGATATTTCTTGTGGAAGGGAGTCAGCACACTTTGAGTAGTATGAGCAGAATGGCACAAAGAGCTTCTGAAAAATATTTGCGAAAAATGGGTGTTGAGGTAATGCTTGGACTGTTTGTGAAATCGTATGATGGAGAGACACTTCACCTTAGTGATGGTAGTGAACTGAAAAGCAGTCAGGTTATCTGGGCGGCTGGTGTTACAGGAAATATAATAAAAGGTTTTTCAGATGAGGTCATCACGCGGAGCAATCGATACAGGGTAGATCGCTACAACAAGATAGTGGGGCAGGAGGATATCTATGCGATTGGTGATATTGCTTACATGGAAACTCCAAAATATCCAAATGGGCATCCTCAGGTGGCCAATGTAGCTATTAATCAAGGAAATAACTTGGCCAAAAACTTAATGGCTCTGAAATATGGTGAAAAATTAAAGATGTATGAATATCGGGATTTGGGATCCATGGCTACCGTGGGACGAAATAAAGCGGTGGTAGATCTTCCAGGTATTAAATTTAAAGGGTACCTCGCTTGGTTCTTCTGGATGTTTTTACACCTAATGTTGATTTTGAAGGTGCGGAACAAACTGATTATTTTCATCAATTGGGCGGGCAACTATATGACTCAAAACAGTTCGCTGCGTTTAATTTTAAAAGGGGATGAGGACGATCCTTCATAAATCCAACTTAGTTTGGTCATCAAGTAAACGAAAGGTCTTTCTATGCAACGGTGTAATTCCGTTTTCAGCAATTGCCTCTCTATGTTTGCGCGTAGGGTATCCTTTGTTTTTATTCCAGTTATAGGTTGGATGTTTAATGTGTGCTTTTTCCATCCATTCATCACGGTGCGTTTTAGCTAAGATGCTTGCTGCAGCAATAGAAAGAAAGCGAGAATCTCCTTTTATCATACATTGATGAGGGATCTTTTTGTAGGGATGAAACCGATTTCCATCAATCAATAACGAAGTGGGAACAATTTTGAGTTTGTCAATTGCTCTGTGCATTGCAATTATGGAGGCATTGAGAATATTTATTTTGTCGATTTCATAATTATCGACCATTGCTACTGCCCAATCCATGGCTTGTTCTTCTATAATTGGGCGTAATTTTTCTCTTTGTCGATGAGTTAATTGTTTGGAGTCATTCAAATAAGGATGTTGAAAATCTTTGGGAAGAATAACAGCAGCAGCAACTACTGGTCCAGCTAAGCAACCACGACCTGCTTCATCACAGCCAGCTTCGATCTCCACTTCAGAAAGAAATGACAATAGTGAGAGAGTTGGTTTAGACATCTGTTTTGATTTACATTCCCTTTGCAGTTGATTATTTCTCTTTATAGATCACTTCCATAACGGTTTGGCCTACTGCTTTTAGCGTTTCGCTATCAATATTATCCATAGTATCGTCATGGGTATGCCAATAATAACCAAAACTCGTGTTGGTGGTGGGGTCGTGCTGAATTATATCCACAGCAGGAATGCCCAAATGTTTATGAACATAAAAGTGGTCATCTGTGATCATACCTCCTTTTCCAAAGTTAAACCAGGCTGAGTAGCCCAAATCTGCAGCAGTTTTCCAAATGTGATCTACCAGTTGTGGAGCAAATTGCAAACTGTACTGTTCACGATAAAATTGAGCGTTTTTTGCACCCACCATATCCAGCAATATTCCATATCGCGCATAATAGTTTTTTTTGTGAGGGTTTTTGCCCCAATATTGACTTCCTAAGCACCAAGTATCAGGTTGGTAAGCAACTTGTATATGATCGGGCGTACCATAATCTTCACCATCAAATAGAATAATATCTACCCCAAGATGGGTGGGATTGTCGTTTAAGTGTCGCGCAATTTCTAATAAAACCCCCACGCCGCTTCCCCCATCGTTTGCGCCAAGAATAGGTGTGTTTCTTTTTTGTGGGTCTTCGTCATGATCGGCAAATGGACGAGTATCCCAATGTGCAAATAGTAAGATCCGATCGTTTTTCTCAGGTTGAAACTGCCCGATGATGTTTCTAATATGTAGTCGTGTTCGATCAAAAGCAAAGACTTCAGCCTCTTGCACAATTACTTCAGCACCAAAGTTTTTAAGCTTGTTTATTAAATATTCTGAACAGGCTATATGTTCAGCGGTGTTGGGAACTCTTGGTCCAAACTCTACCTGTTTTTCGATGTATTGATAAGCAGAATCTGCATTAAAATTGGGTGTGATCAGCTCTGGTCGGGTTTTATTTACTGTGACAGATTGTTGCTTTTGTCCTCTTTGTTGGCCACAGGAGGCAATTGAGAGAGCCATTAATATGGAAAGTGATATACATGCAATGTTTTTCATGGTTCTATTTTTCAATGATCTTATTTTATTTCCCAAGTTGATCCCTCTTTGCCATCTTTAACAACAATTCCCAAGGCGTTAAGTTGGTCGCGAATTTTGTCAGATGTTGACCACTCTTTTGTTTCTTTTGCTTGTTGACGAATATCCAATATCAGCTGCATAAGTCCATCCAAAGTTTCGGTATTGCTTTCTTGAGCATCTTCTGGTTTTAGTCCCAATATCTCTTCTGTAAATAGGTGCATGGCATCCGAAAGCTCTTTGATTCCTTCAGATGTAAAACTGGTTTTTCCTGCAATAGCAGAATTAATGCTTTTAACCGCTTCAAACAGATGAGCAATTAAAATGGGACTATTGAGATCGTCGTTGAGGGCATCGTAGCATTTCTGCTTCCATTCCCGAATGTCTATACTATTGCTCTTGCCAGCTTCTATTTTGGATAGTTGCTCTATACCCTCAAAAAGACGTTGTAATCCTTTCTCTGCGGCTTGCAATGCTTCATTTGAAAAATCTACTGTGCTGCGATAGTGGGCTTGCAAAATGAAAAACCGAATGGTCATGGGCGAGTATGCTTGTTCCAGCAATTCGTGCCCTCCTGTAAAAAGGTCTTCCAAAGTGATGAAGTTGCCCAACGATTTTCCCATTTTCTGACCATTGATGGTAATCATATTGTTGTGCATCCAATAGCGAGCAGGAGAATCTCCGAAGGCGATGGTGCTTTGTGCAATTTCACTTTCGTGATGCGGAAAGAGAAGATCCATACCGCCGCCATGAATATCAAATCTTTCTCCGAGATATTTGGCGCTCATCGCAGTACATTCTACATGCCATCCAGGAAATCCATCGCTGTATTTTGAAGGCCATCGCATAATGTGTGAAGGTGCAGCCTTCTTCCAAAGTGCAAAGTCTGAGCTGTGCCTTTTTTCAGACTGTCCTTCCAACTCTCGTGTAGTGCTGTATTGATCTTCAAAAACTCGGCCTGAAAGAATGCCGTATTTATGCTCTTCATTGTATCGAACCACATCAAAATAAACCGATCCATTGCTTTCGTAAGCAAATCCTTTTTTTATGATGTTATCTATTACCGATAGTTGTTCAATGATATGTCCTGATGCACGTGGCTCAATGGATGGGATTTTTACATTGAGTTGATCTACAAATCTGTGGTATCTATCGGTATAATATTGTACCACCTCCATGGGCTCAACATTATCAAGGCGTGCTTTTTGGGCTATCTTGTCTTCTCCGTCATCTTGGTCATTTTCTAAATGTCCCACATCAGTTATGTTGCGTACATATCGAACTTTGTAATTGAGATGGCTGAGGTAGCGAAACAATAAATCAAAAGTGATAGCTGGCCTTGCATGACCAAGATGAGGATCTCCATAAACTGTAGGGCCACATACATACAGCCCCACGTGTGGAGGTGCAATAGGTTCGAAAGTTTCTTTCTGCCGTGTGAGCGTGTTGAATATTTTAAGCTGCTGATTCATAATTGTCTTTTGTTTTCAACCTGCTAAAATACAAAAAAGATAGAATAGAATGCCTACGAACTGTTTTTGATTTAAATAGTGCTTG
>CAZJDS010000234.1:0-4092 GCA_964544795.1 uncultured Alkaliflexus sp.
TAAAACACTTTTATTCAATTTTGCTCTTGTTCCGCCAACTAAAACACTTTGAAAATCTATCACTCTCAATAAATATGAAAGGAAGCGTGTTTCTAAAATTGTTGATTTTCCTTGCAAAACGTGAGCATGATTATTGACCCAAATTTTTCCTGTTGTAAAATTGATTGGATAATTTAATAAATCATTTGCACCATCTTCTGCAACCAAAACAAAGTCGCCATTATGGGTAAAACCTTTCACGAAATCTTGGATTCCATTTGCTCCGTAATAAGGCGTTATTCCTTTTTCACGTTTTGATTCTGTAATAGGTATTCTTAAATTATCTAAAATATCAACAACCTCTTCCAATATCTTCACTTCCCAATCTTCTTTAGGCGTAAGCAATTTCTGCATTGCACCTTGTTTGATAAATTGTTTTTTGGCAATAAGTTGTTCTAAACTTTCTATCCAAGTATCGGTATCACTTAATACTTCGGCAATGGCTTGTTGTTCGGGGAGAGGTGGGAGAGGGAGTTTTGTGCTTTTAATTGTTCCTAAACCTAAGTTTTTGATTGTTGACCCTGTCAAATTATCAAAAAAATAATTCTGTACTAAATTAGATTGTAAAATATAATAAGCATATTCCTTTGAAATATTATCTTTTAAATTTATGTAACAGGCACTCTTTCCAAGAATTACAGGTTCGTTGTTATAAAAAGAAATATTACCAATAGTTCCATTTATTGAAAGTAAAATTGTTTTAGAGTTTAAGTCACGTTTATGAACCTTAAATTGTTCTTCAGAAACAGTTTTTGTTTCAACGTTGAGAACTATATTTCCATTTACTAAATTATTTCCATTTATGAAGTAGTACTTATCGTTTTCAGAATAAATAGGTGTGCTATGAATTCCATCTCCTACTCTAATAGTAAATTTCTCTAAAATATCGACTTCCCAATCTTCTGGAATAAGCCCAATCTCTGTCTGTTTAAACTTTGCTTCTACCATTGCCATCCCATTTTTTCCAAATGTCCTTTTACTTTGGTTTCGTATTCGCTTAAAGCGGTTTCCATTTCTGGTAGCGTATTTTTATAACGGTCTGCCAACTCCACTATTCGCTGGGTCAACGCTTGGCTCATCCGCTCTTTTTCTTCGTGAAGACATTCTTCCAAATGTTTGCCCCATTTTTTGTTGATAACCAAATCCTTGATTTCACTTTCTGATAAATTAGGATATAATGCTATCACTAATTTTTCAATGGTTTCTTTCTGTATTTTAATCAGTTTATTAAAGCTGGAAATCGCCTCGTTGAGATTGATGTAATTTTCAATAACAGCAATTTCTTCTTTTGGCGCTTTTTCACTTTTGCGTTGTTTCAAAAGTCCTTTTACAGAAGTGAGGTTTACTTTTTCTAAATCACTAAAAATTCCGTTCTCCACTTCTGTTTCCAGCTGTATTTCGTCCAATTCAGCTTTAGCAGTTTCAATTTGTACTTCAAAATTGGTAACGGCTTCCCACTCCTTTGCAAAATACTCCCGAATCAACAAATCGGGTGGTATCATTCTGCCAATAACACCTTCCAATCCATCTACAGTTTTATCTTTTGCGGTTTTTCCATCCTTTCCTTTTTTGCCTTTGATCATCTCTCTTTCCCATTCCTTTCCTGCCTCCCAACCATCTATAGCAATCGTGTAAAAATCATCCTGCATCACTTCTTCCCAATATGCCATCAAATACTGATACATATCGTACGGATTGATCAACGCATCGTTTTCAAATGTTTTGAGAATGGAATCTCCTAAATCGGAAATTTCTTTTTTAGGATGTATTCCTTTGCCTAATTGCTCAAAATAAAGTTGTTTTTCTTTTGTCCAATCGTCAAAGCTTTTTTGCAGTTGGTTCCTATAGGCTAAAAATTGAGGATGATTGAATATGGTTTTCTTTATCTCCTCATTTGCAACTTTAAGATTGTAATATCCTTTTCGCTGTGCTTCAAACAGACTGTTTTTCAAATCTGGAAAAATAGTCCAATAGTTTTCTAAAGATGCGATATCTCGTTCAGGAATACCCCCAAACAAATGAGCGTCGATATCTTGAATATCTTCTGTTTCCTGTGCATCTATGTAGCGTGGAATATTGAGGTTATAGTCGTTTTTCTCACTGGCAATTTCTTCCAGAGGCACCATTCGGCTGTACTTTGAAATCTCTGAAAAGCTATTGAACACCTCAGTTATTTTGCGGATATCTTTTTCCTGCAAACGATTTTTATTGCCATCTTTCACAAAACCTTTACTGGCATCTATCATAAATATGCCTTGACGCTGGTCGGCATCCTCTTTATCTAAAACTAAAATACAGGCTGGAATTCCCGTTCCGTAAAACAAGTTGGCCGGAAGCCCTATAACTCCTTTGACATAGCCCTTTTTAATAATGTTTTTTCGGATGGCACCTTCCGCATTTCCTCTGAACAGTACACCATGAGGCAATACGACTGCACCTTTTCCTTTTGATCGCAATGATTTGAGGATATGCAATAAGAACGCATAATCGCCATTTTTATCAGGAGGTGTTCCCAAATCAAAACGACCGTATTCATCATTATTAATATTTACGCCATTACTCCAACTTTTCAACGAAAACGGTGGGTTTGCCACAATATAATCGAAAGTTTTAAGCCCTGATTCATCATTGTCATTTTTCCAATAAGGTCGAGAAAGCGTATTGTCTGCTATTATTTCTGCGGATGGATTTCCGTGCAGAATCATATTCATTTTGGCAAGGTTGGCAGTTGCTATCTCTTTTTCCTGTCCGTAAAGTGTAATGTTTTTCTCTGCTTCCTCTGCTACTTTTAATAACAGCGAACCCGACCCACACGTTGGATCATAGGCTGTGGTTTGTGCCGTTGAGTTACTGCTATTGATGCCTATTACCTTTGCTAAAACACGACTTACTTCAGCAGGTGTATAAAACTGTCCTTTCGATTTCCCCGATTCAGTAGCGAAGTGGCGCATTAAATACTCATACGCATCGCCTAAAAGGTCATCGTCGTTCGCGTTATTCCCTGAGAAATCCAAATCAGGTGAATTAAAGATAAGGATAAGGTTGCTGACGGTATCAATCAAATCCTTTCCCTTACCTAATTTCCCTTCGTCGTTAAAATCAGGAAAATCATTCAGTCTATTCGCTTCTTTAATCGGATTCAGGATTTTTTTATTGATATCATCCCCAATATTCGATGTTCCGACTAAAGCCACCATATCGTCAAATGATGCGCCTTCAGGAACGTTTATTGCTGAAAACTTTTTACCCTTATATTTATCAGATATGTATTTTACAAACAAAAGTGTGAGTACATAATCTTTATATTGTGAGGCATCCATTCCGCCTCGTAATTCATCACAGCTTTTCCACAGGGAACTGTACAGTTCCGATTTTTTTATTGCCATTTTTTATAAGTCAATTCTAATGTTTCCACCAAACCCTTTTTCTACTATCTCTATAAAGGTTTGGATTTTAATATTACTTCCTTGTTTGCTTTCAATTCTTGAAATGTAGCTTCTCTTTTTACCAACTTTTAAGGCAAGCTGCTCTTGCGTTAAATGCTTTTTCTCTCGAATTTCTTTTATGATAATCCCAAGGTTTTCTTTTGATAAATTCATTGCGATATTCCTTAACCAGTTGTCAAATGTAACTCATCTGTAACATCAATCAAAGTAATATTTATAGGAATGTATGCCTTTTTCTGATAGAAGAACTACAATGTTTAGGTAAACAAAACATTAAGAAAAAACAATGTCGATAACCGAAAAATCAATATTGATAAGTATTTGGATAGGGCGTTACAGAACAGTGTAAATATCCCGAAGTTGTAGCAAGAAGGTGAAATCCATATAAAGAGAGCGATAATTGATTCGATATTCCCTGAAAAACTTGGTGTTTGACGGAAAGGCATATCGAACCGCTGGAATGAACGTCATCGCAACTTGCATCTTTCAGATTAACAATGGATTAGCCTAAAAAAAGAACAGGACAAACGAAAATAAATTTCATTTGTCCTGTTTAGTAGCGGGGACCGGACTCGAACCGATGACCTTTGGGTTATGAGCCCAACGA
>CAZJDS010000235.1:0-296 GCA_964544795.1 uncultured Alkaliflexus sp.
ATTTATATGAGGACTCTCTATTTTTAGACAATTTGTTTGAGTTTTTTGATTTAAAGGAAACTTCCAATATAAAGAATGAGGGTGCAGCTATACAATCTTTTCCCACTCCATTGCGCAAAGGCATTGAATTTAAAAATGTGGGTTTCCACTATCCATCCAACAATCGTTGGATTTTACGGAATGTGAATTTTACTGTAAATGCTGGCGAGACTGTAGCTCTTGTAGGTGCCAATGGTACGGGTAAATCCACCATAATGAAATTGCTGTGCAGTCTTTACCAACCTTTGGAGGGGTCT
>CAZJDS010000235.1:306-4088 GCA_964544795.1 uncultured Alkaliflexus sp.
TAGTGAGGAGAAAGTTGCAAACATAAGTGTGATTTTTCAAGACTTTATTCTCTATAATGTAACTGCACGCGACAACATTTGGTTTGGGGATATCCGCGGAGACATCACAGGTAAAGAGATTGAGAAAGCGGCTTCTGAAGCTGGAATCGATAAAATAATATCGGGTTTTGAAAAAGGGTATGATACCGTTTTGGGGACTTTGTTTGAAGGGAGTGAGCAGATGAGTCCTGGTCAGTGGCAACGATTGGCTTTGGCACGCTCATTTTACAATAATTCGCAAGTCATTCTGTTGGATGAACCTACCAGTTCTTTGGATGCTTTTTCTGAAGCAAAACTCTTGGGCTACATTCGTTCCATAACCAGTGGACGTACTGCCATCATCGTTAGTCACCGACTATCCACCATTCAAATGGCCGATCGTATTATTGTGCTTGACGACAAAGAAGTCGTAGAAGTTGGAACTTACGAAGATCTGATGCTCATTGAAAATGGATATTTCAGAAAAATGGTTACATCACTCAACGCCTGATTCATTTAATTGCCAAAACTATATTGAACACCACTGAACAATCCAAAAGAATAGGGTCTGAAGCCTATTGGATGGCCACTGTTGATATCAGATAAAAAATAATTGATTCGTGGCTCTAATTTGAAAGAGAGCTGACCTACTATGGGCACACTTAATGCAACTCCTGCGTGGCTACTCCACGACATGGACGAAAGATCATCGGTAGCTCCTAACGGCTGGCGTTTACCCTCTGAAGTTAGATACGCATTGTTGTCAATGAGCCAGTTGGTGCTCACCCCACCTGCCAATGAGAGTTTAACCTTTCCACTTGTGGGCAAATAAAAGCGAAATGTGATAGGTATCTCCAAATAATCTATTCGTTGCTCAAGCTCTGCTTGAGTTTCCGAAGCGGTTGATTCAAACCCAACGACTTTCATTGTATTAGAGTAATCCATGGTGCTTACCACGTTATGGCTCGCATTGCCTTGTACTTTGGTATTCACATCACCCATGGAATTGGCCAAAGAAATTTTATTTACTTTTGGAGGTTTGTTTCCATCTTTTCCAGATGCCATTGCAAAAACACTCTCATTATAGAAGCCAGCGTGAACTTGCTGTCCCATCCTTGAATATCTAATGCCTGATTCAACCGCCCAGTTTTTATGCACTTTGATATTTAAATCAAATGCTGCGGCCAAAGTAACAATGCCCTCTTCAGAGTTGGGGTTCGAGGGAAGGTTGTTTTGTGCGGTTTGTGATAATTGACGGAAATTATAGGATGGAGAAACACTCCCACCAATTTGAACTCTGGTTGGTTCTTTTCGCTTAAATCTTTGGTTCTCTTCTTGTCTATTTTCTACATTGTATTTCTCCATCCAATTATTGTTTTTTGGAGACTTTGTTTGAAGATTGGTTACATTAACTTTACTGCTTTTAAATAGAGGAACATCGGGTCTATAAGCAATTAAGGGCAGTAGCACTTTGTTGTTATTTAATCTGGATAGTTTCCCGTTTTGATTTTTTCGAATTAAATTTTGGTTGAAATGAACTGTTCCTTCTTTCTCTGAAGTTGATTCTTCAACCATCAGAGGAGCCGTTTTTGATTTTGGATCTTGAGTTGTTTCTTCTTCAGTATGAACGATCATTGGAGTGGAACTGCTTTTTATGGTTTCCTCTTCTTTATCAGAATTTGATAGCACGATTTTATTTTCAAAGGAGGAAGGTGTGGTTAAATGATTTAAGCCTAAAGTAAACAACAATGCAATCCCCGCAGCTGCAGCCACCCAATACCAAATAAGGCCTTTTTTATTGCTTTTGGCATTAAGAGAAGCTTCTATCTTTTCCCACATATCTATCGGCGGAGTAGCACTCTGGCGTGTACTCTCTTTTTTGTATTCCGATTCATAGTAGTTTAGATCTGCCATATTCCTATATTTTTTTCGTTCTCTGTCTCTATTGACTTTATGTGTTTTTGCAACCATTGACGTGCTCTTGATAAATTCGATTTACTGGTGCCAATAGAGATACCCATTTTTTTGCTAATCTCTTCATGGGAGAAATCTTCAAGAACATAAAGATTGAACACCATTTTATATCGCTCGGGAAGTTGGTCAATCCACTCCATAATATCTTGCAACTGAACTTCTTTGTCGTTTTTTGCATCCACTTCAATCTCTTCACTTAAAGGGGGGAGATGACTTTCATCCACAAATCTATATTTCGAATTTTTACGAAAAGTTTCAAGCATTGTGTTTACCATAATTCTTCGCATCCATCCTTCAAAAGATCCTGCATGTTTAAATTGTCCTATTTTATCAAATACTTTCATGAAGCCTTCATGTAAAAAGTCTTCTGCATCGGCTCTGTTTTTGGAGTATTGAAGGCACACCGAGAACATGCGTGGCGCAAAAAGCTCATAGAGTTTTCTCTGTGCATCACGCTTCCCTTTTGTGCAATCTTCTATTATCTCTTTTAATTCCAATGCTCGTATTTGTAAAATAGGTTGTGGATTTTTCGAGGATCCTTTTACAAATAACATGCTAACAATTTGTATCAACCCAAACTATAGATGCTTTTTTGATGAATGGTTGCGTCTGTAATTTAAAATTCTAATATAATTCCAATGGAGGGGAGTACTGTTCCGGATGAGGTGATAATTTTCTTCAGTAAATAATCATTGTTATTATCAGGCGAATTTTTTGGATTTCCATTTTCATCGAGTTCTTGAATCAATTTTGGCGCGTTTTTACTCTGAAAATTGTAGGCATTCTGGATATCAAGATAAACTTCCAGAGAGAACTTCTTAAAATAGTAAGATTTATCAACACGAAGATCTAACTGATGAAAAGGATCGAAACGCAACGTGTTGTATTTTGAGTAATCTATATACTCACGTCTTTGTGCATCCCAAGCTTCTTTATTTCTTGAGGTTGCTTCATCAATGGGGGTATAGGGCAATCCACCAACAAACCGCCATTTTAAACCCGCATCCCAATTCTTTTTAAACGATTTATTCACGGTTAGGGTGAGCAAATGACCACTGTCCCACGAGGAGGCTATTATTTTTCCTGATAGATCTGTAAACTCACTTTTTACCAATGTGTAGGCCAAGATATAACTCAATCCTTTTGAAGAACTTTGTTGTAGTAATAATTCTGCGCCATACGCTTTTCCTTCAGACTGCGAAAGCACCTCTTCATCGCCCAACACACCATAGTCGGCACCTTTGCTCGCCAGTGAAATTCCATCATTTACCGATGCAGGATAGTTTGCATAATTTTTATGGAATCCTTCTACACTTATTTTGGTGAAACCATTGGGAAGCCATTCAAGCCCTGCCACCAAATGGTCGGCACTTATGTACTTCAAATTATTTTCGCGATTTACGAATTGGTTGTTTTCATCTTTGTAGCCAAGAGTAGTATAGGCAGGAAGTTGAAAAAAGCGTCCAGCTGAAGTGTTGAAGGTTAGTTTTGGCAGTAACACAACTGAAGCAGATGCTCTGGGGCTGAATTGATTTAGAGGATTCTGCATGTTATTGTTGTAATTGTTGGCATCCACTCTGGTTCCTGCAGAAAGGTTTAATTTGTTGTTAAAGAGCGACTTGGAAAAAGAGATGAAAGCACCCCATTTAATCATATTTAATTTAGAGAGGTAGTCTATTTTCGTAATTGCATTATTAACAAATAGCGTGTTGGAGGTACGATTGTAATAATGAGCTGTTTCCACATTAAAACCTGTATTGAGGGATATTGTACCAGGATTGGCAAAATAT
>CAZJDS010000236.1:0-4076 GCA_964544795.1 uncultured Alkaliflexus sp.
TTTCTTTATTCATGGTAACTGGTTGCCAAAGAACACCATTAGCTTTTGCATAAAGACTTGTAGACAACCCCCATCTAACTTTACAGTGGTCGTAATAGTCTATCGACTTTTCCTCAATAAACTGCACTTTAACAGATTTATCTGTCGCATATAACTTTATGGCATCATGAAGATTAAAATCAGTTGCATTATCTTCTCTAAATCGAGAGAAAATTTTGGGAATATATATGATCGCTATATCAAAATTGTTCTGCCCTGCGAGCCTATCAATATAGCGTTTCAATAAATTTAAATAATCAATTTTACTCATCTTGACAGTATCATTTTGAGGATAAAGGAACACTTTAGTCATATCATCTTCCGTTGGGATTAAGAGACTTCTCTTAAACACAGTATAAAACCCGGAATACTGAGTTAAAAAACCATCATTTTGATTGTACGGTATAATCTGTTGATTAAGCTTTGCCAAATGGTTTAGTAGCTTTTTTATATGCTCTTGCGGTGATACTATGGCCAGTTCGATAGGTGGTCTGGTCGTTTGTTTGTTGGAATAGGAACAATCAAGTGGAGAAAATTTTGTGATCCCCTTCAACTGATTGACTGATCTTTTGTTTTTACTGCTATCAGTAACACAAAACTGCATTTCTGGCTCAGGGAAATTGTAATATCTCTTAGTTGGCCAACTTTTATCACGTAAAATACCGCCGCAACTTAAAGGGATCCTATTGAAAGATAATGAAAAGTTTTTGTGACGGAATGAAAGCTCCTGGTTCTTAGAGAAAAACATATTCCAGTTTTTTAGTTTTATGTTATATTCACCATTGTATATCTTCGACATTATAGAGTTGACTTTCCTCTGGTTTTCATAACGCTCAAATGCATTGCCTTTGTAATCAGTTATGAATACAGTAGGAACAGTATTGAGATATATTTTGTCTTTGTATACAGATAAGAATATTTCAACAGCTTCATAGACAAGGCAGTGATTTTTGTTATCTTTGCGCCCTGCTTTGGGATTATAGTATTTATTTCGCCGAAATTCAGTCATTCCCAGCTTGTTAACTAGCACTTTTTTTATCAGAGAATAAAGCATACCAGTGTAAATGGAATCGGCCTTATAAAGAATGCGGTTTGAAACTCTTTCTTCTTCGATTGGTCCTTTAATGTGCGAGCCAAAAACTCTATTAATTTCATATGTTTCATCAAAGCAATATATATGATGTGCATAGAGTGCAGCTATAGTTCCACTATCACCAATAACATCTTTCAATTGCTTCCACGAAGATATGTCTGTCTCAAAAATCATGCACGAAGGATAGGATGTTGATTCAAATGCATTCAATTTGGTAAAGTTAGTTGCCGGTGTCGTCTGAAAAGCAATAGGAAGTTTTCTATGGTCATAGTCTTTCCATAAACTTTCAATTATATCATTTTTATTAGCTTGGGCTGCATAAATACTGTACATAAATTCATCGTAGCTTTGAATTCTCACTATTCCAGAATTTTCATTAGCTTGGCACGCTCTTTCCATTAAGTTGTTGAGGCGGTCAGACAGACCCGCTTCTTCTGGCATAGCCCAAATCAAACCATATTTAAGGAAATCAGGGTTTGCAATTTGAGATTCAAAGACACTCATAATAGAATCATCCGAACCTGAATATCCAATTACAACAAGGCCCTTTTTACCAAGAGATTCAGAAAAGACAGTCTGCATACTGGTCTCGAGGCTTTGAAGTTCAGTTGATGTATTTTTAATACGATCATATCGATAATCGCCATGCAGTTTAATGACCGATGAAAGAGCATTGCTGGGAGCAACATTTTTATTTGCACTGCTATAGACATTAAAACTATGGTGTGAAGAAAGTGTTTTAATTCCTGCTTCAATTAGTTCGTCAAAATTCGTTGTCCAAACATTGACAACTCTTTTTTTAATGAACAGGTCCCCCAAACACAAATGACCTATTGAAGGAGCAATATCATTAACTTTACTCTGTATATATCGCTCTCGTGCGATTGAAGTTGGATGACACAGTTCAAAGTAATGTGCGTATTCATCAGATGCCCAGAGTGTAGGATGACCGCCTTGAGCGTCAAAATAATGTTGTAGAGTTTTCTGTGTGATTTCAGCGTTCAAGTCTTTGAGCGAATCTTTTGAGATTTGATTCTCTGTGCAATATAATTCACGTTTGAACTCCCAAATCATTGTTCCACCAGTAGGGATACCGGCTTGAGCGGACGCACCTGAACCCAAGAAGAAATCAATCTCCCCGTTATTCATGACAGATAAATATCGAATTAAAGTAGATTGGTTTAATATCCGCAATACCGTCTCCCCCTTTGGCTTAAAAAGTATTTATTTGCTAATACAATACATCCTCATGTTTACATTCCAACTTTTTTACAATACAACCCTCACTAAAACTGGGTGATCTACCTCTGTAGCCTGACCCCTATGTTTACTTTGGTTTTAATACAGTCATAAATCATGGGTATATTCAGTCTAATTTGATAGATAAAATCCACTCTCCACGCTTTGGGTTTGATATTTTTTTAAGGTTTTTTAATTCAGTCCTTACCCAACGCATTTTATAGCTATACGCTGTACCCGTAGAATTTTCATCTTCAATTTCAAGAAGCGTTCCTGGTATCTGGAGAAATTCTGCTACTTTATCATTGATTACCTTGGTTGTAGCCTTACCACCAAGTTGACTCAATACTACTAATGTGGCTTCCATTAATTCCTTTTTCGTAGGGAATACATTAATTCCTGACATTGAATTATTCTCCTTTAGTTTTCATTATATTATGACTCAAACATTTCCCGTCCGTTCATTTTTTCCAAGTGGCTGCATATTCTGTGCTATAAGAAGTTCATTACATTCATGTATTGAGTGTGAGAAGTACCCACCTAAAAGTGTTTGGTACATGATATCCTTTTCTCTTGCCATAAAGGAAAACCCAGCACTACTAACAAGCTTATAGCTGAGAGGTGGTGGCAGTTTCATTCCGATACAAAGTGCTATTACAGATTCCAGTGTAGGATTTTCGTGCTCCCCGCTTTTATACCTTCGGATTGATCTGTCAGCTATAAGGGAAGCTTCAGCTAGTTCCTCAACCGTCATTCCAGTCCATTCAATTAAACCACTCAAACACCCTGAAAAACTACTCGACAAGTTTTTCGCAACTCCAAGTATATCCTTGTTGTAAGCACTGATCATTTCGTCTTGCGTAAATATATTTTTATTATCATTAGAATAGCGTGCCTCAAATACGATGTTTGAAGCTGCATCTCTGTATAGCACACATTCGGTATAAAATGCTTCACTGTATTTATTGACAGCTTTGATAGTTAAATCAAAGATAACACAACACTCATCCATGTGAAGCCGAGCATACTCGGTTAAGCATGGATTTTTATCTTCCCCCTGGGTGATGTACTTAGGACTATTAAGGCAATAGTGAGAATCAATAAATTGGTACTTGCCTTGTTTCATACCTTCACGAAGTTCTTCCGAAAAGAACCCTTCAATAATAGCATCTTGTGCACTAATGGAAAATGTCTGCTGTTTATTGATAGAACCCTTCTTAAATCCATGGGGTCTTACATACTTACCATCTATATATGTAAATACGCCAATAGCTTCCTCGTAGCCAATATCCACCATACGGATTTTTGCCGCACAACGAGAGACACCAAAGAAAATAGCCATCTCGTCAATAACGGGTTCTAAAACATCAACGAGTTGATTAGTCTGTAACTGTCGTTTGTATTTTCTGATAAGTTCTGCTGCTTTGACCTTTGCCTGTGTATATGGCATCTGAATGCGTGGAGTAAGAGAGTTTGCTTGTGATTCCATGTAATCGGTCGCAGTATGAGTCTTACTGTCTTTAATTCCGCCAACCACTTGGCATCTTATTTGTGTTGCTTCCTTATTGTAAAGTCTTTCTAATTCAAAGGCCTTTCTATGTTTATCCCAATGCACACATTCATGAACGATGGTATTATTTACAGATCCAAGATTCCGTAAGAAGTAAAATTCTGGGTCGAAATAAATTGTTCCGGCTGAGACTTC
>CAZJDS010000237.1:0-4073 GCA_964544795.1 uncultured Alkaliflexus sp.
TACTCAATGAGTTCAACTCAATGACGATCTCTTTTGCCCCCTCAATTTCAAGCATACTTGAAGGATTGGGATTGAGAATAAAGCTATAGGGATTGTCGTTGCAAATAACGATGTTGTGTTTCTTTCCAAATTCTACCAAAGCTCTCATCACTTCGGGATTGGCTTTAGTACCCGTAGGCATATTGGGATAGTTGATCCACATGAGTTTAACTTTAGAGAGATCCTCTTTTTCCAAAGCCTTCAAATCGGGTTGCCATCCATTCTTCTCTGTCAGATCGTAAATTCGAGCTTTGGCTTGAACCAAATTGGCCACTGCATGATAGGTAGGGTATCCAGGATTAGGCACCAAAACCTCATCGCCAGGATTCAAAAAAGCCATGGAAATGTGCATAATTCCTTCTTTGGAACCCATCAGTGGCAACACCTCTGAATTGGGGCAAAGCTCAACACCGTAGCTGTTTTTATAAAAATTAGAAAAACCTTGACGTAGCTGAGGAATACCAATATAACTCTGATATCCATGGTTGTTGGGGCTTTCGACAGATCGTTGAAGAGTTTGAATAACCTTCTCTGATGGCATTAAATCAGGACTACCAATACCCAGATTGATAATATCCTTTCCTTCGTTACGCATCTGATCAATCTGTTTGAGTTTCACAGAAAAGTAGTACTCTTTTACAGTGCCGATTCTATCGGCAGGTTGAATGTTCATTGCATTATATTTTGAGCTATAAATAGCATTCATTTATATGTTTATACCCTTTTTGCTCCAACACCTCCATTTGTTTCATACAACACATCGGCTGCTTCATACTCACCCATCCCAGTCAAACTTCTACAAAGTGGCAAAATAGCATCCAGAGATTGTTTGTAACGAGTCAAATCGTCAAACATAACATCGATATAAAAGAGATATTCCCACTCCCTACCAACAATGGGTAAAGATTGAATCTTTGTGAGGTTAATCTTATAAAAAGCGAGAATGGTAAGAATTTTAGATAAGCTACCTTCCTCGTGAGGAAGAGAAAGAACAAGAGAAGATTTATTAATTTTGGAAGAGTTCACCACTTTTGAGACATGTTCATCTCTACCTATAGGTAAAAAACGAGTGTAATTGTGCTTATTGGTTTCAATATCGTGACCAATTATTTCCAAATCATAAAGTTTAGAAGCCAATGTAGAAGCAATAGCAGCTACCCCCACCTTGTGTCTCTCCTTAATTTTTTTTGCACTAAAAGCGGTATCTTCTGATTCGATGAGTCGAATATGTGGATATGCATGAAAATAGGCTTCACACTGTGCCAATGCCATAGGATGTGAATGCACTTCGGTGATATCTTCAATACGCTGTCCTGGCAATGCCATAAGTTGATGCTTAATTCTCAGCTTGTGTTCTCCCATTATTTTAAAGCCATAATCCTTAAGTAAAGTGTAATTGCCCAACAATCCACCCACAAGGGTATTCTCAATGGCAATCATCCCCATTACATCTGGTGCAGCTTCCATAGCTTGAAACACCTCTTGAAAGCTCATGCAGGAGATATACTCCACTTCTTGGTTTTTGAAAAATGCACGAACGGCAATGTCGTGGTTAGATCCTGGGATACCTTGAATGGCTACTTTGATTGAATTATGACTCATGATTTATGGTTGTTTGAAAAAATTGATAAAAAAAAGTCCCGCCTCCTCGTAAGGAGCGGGACTTTCTATATTTTTGTACCTATTCTTCTCTTCGATTAGGGAAACACAAAATCCACTCCTCTTGGCATATAACCAAAAAAGTAAAAAAAGAAGAAATAAAAATAGGTAGTAACTATCATGTCATTTTTGCTTTTGAGCATAGCAAATGTAAAAAGAAATATCTCATCCTGCAAAACTTTTGTAAGAAAATAACAATTTGAGGATGTTTTTTATCAAATAATAAATATTTAAACCTTATAACTTACTATCTGAAAGAGGTAATTAATGAGGTCATTGTGGCAACTCGCTTAACTCAAGCCATCTTGTTTCCATATCATCCAGTTTTTTCAACAATTCTCCCAACTGAGTGGAAACTTTAAGTAATTCCTCTCCAGATAATTTCCCTGAGCTAAGTTCTTCTTCCAAAGCGGTTTTTTTATTTTCAAACTCCTCAATACTCTGCTCAACACTCTTCAACTCTTGCTTCTCTTTAAAAGTAATCTTACGTACTTTCTCACTCTCCCTTTTTGTTGATGACGGCTTTGGAACTCTTTTCTTTTCAGTAAAATTCTCTTTTGCTTGTTCCCTTTTTAGATATTCTTGATAACCAGAATAATTACCCGGGAAATTTTTAATAACTCCTTCCCCTTCAAATACAAATAGCTGATCGGCCAATCTGTCTAAGAAATATCTATCGTGAGAGACGATTAAAACACAGCCTGCAAATTGAAGGAGATATTCTTCTAAGATGTTAAGCGTAAAAATATCCAAATCGTTTGTGGGCTCATCTAAAATAAGAAAGTTGGGGTTATGCATCAACACCGTCATCAGATAGAGTCGTTTACGTTCGCCTCCACTAAGTTTGCTCACAAAAACATGGTGCATTTCGTTGGGAAACATGAAGTAACGAAGAAATTGTGCGGCACTCATACTTCTTCCATTTCCTGTTTCAATATCGTCCGCAATCTCTGAAATCACATCAATTACTTTTTTATCATCATCCAGCTGAATACCATCTTGTTGATAATAACCAAAAACGACTGTTTCGCCTCTATCAATTTTACCCGAATCGGGTTTAAGATCACCAGTTAAAATGTTCAACAAAGTACTTTTGCCCACACCATTCTTTCCAACAATTCCAATACGCTCCCCTTTCACAAACTTGTGCGAAAAATCTTTTAGCAAGACTTTATCGTCAAAGGATTTTTGAATATCGTACAAATCCAAAACTTTACTTCCCAAACGAGAAGATTGTATATCCAAAGTCATCTCCTGCGAAGTTGTCTTTTGCGAAGCCACATCTTTCAAATCGTAATAGGCATCGATACGGTATTTAGCTTTGGTGGCACGCGCTTGTGGCATTCTATCCATCCAATCTTGTTCTTTTCGTAGTAGATTGCGCGCTTTTTCTATTTCCAGGTTTCGCTGAGACATGCGCTCTTCACGTTTTTCCAGATAGTAAGAGTAGTTGCCTTGATATTTATAAAGAGACTCGTTGTCCAATTCATAGATAACATTACAAACCCGATCTAAAAAGAATCGATCGTGCGTAACCATGAGCAAAGTGGCTTTGTTACGACTCAAATAATCTTCCAACCAAGCCACCATATCCAGGTCTAAATGGTTGGTCGGCTCATCTAAAATCAAAAAATCGGGTTCTTCAATGAGTGCCGCAGCCAACGCCACACGTTTTAGCTCCCCACCAGAGAGTTGGTCAACAGATTGCTGAAGTTGGGTGATTTTTAACATGGAGAAAACCTGCTTAACGCGCGATTCATAATCCCATGCTTGCAATCGATCCATCTTTTCAACCAAGCGGTTTATTTCATCCTGATTGTTGGATTCTAAAGCCTCTTCATAGCTTCGCACCACTTGCATGGTTTTATTGTTGCTGCTAAACACAGCTTCTATCACATTCAGCCCCTCTTCAAAAACAGGGTCTTGTAAAAGGTAGACTGTTTTAATTCCGTTACAAATGGTAACATTGCCCCCATCGGGAGAAAACTTTCCAGCTAAAATATTTAACAAAGTAGTTTTCCCCGCTCCATTTCGAGCAATTAGAGCACCTTTATCTCCCTCTTCTAAACCAAAAGATATAGAATCAAACAATCGTATATCGCCCCAATGGTGCGTCAAATTCTCAACTGATAGCGTGTTGGCCATTAAATGTGCTTTTAAATCTAATTTTTGTACAAAACGAGCCGTGGTATTATTTCTCACAAAGATGGATGATTATCTTGGCAAGTTTCATGTGGCAACTGAAAAATAAATTATAATTATATGGAATCAATTACCAAGCTTAATAAATTATCTCTACCCCATCATAACTGGTGCAGATATTTTGTCAATCAATTTCAATTCTTCATTGCTAAATTCTATGTTTTTAAGCGACT
>CAZJDS010000238.1:0-4071 GCA_964544795.1 uncultured Alkaliflexus sp.
TTCCACGTTCTTTTCCAACAGCTTTGCTGAAAGTTTCCAAATCGTTGTAAGAACCAAAGTTTTTAAAGAGCATGTTGAAGAGATATGAGCCATCTGAATCGATGACCTTTACATCTTCTATCTCCAACTCTTTAATCACTTTGTGCGCAATCTTTTTTGCCATAGCCAAGCGTAGGGTAGATTCGCTTCTAAAATTTTTATTTACTCTGAAACGGTTTAACCCTTTAACAATTTGGTTGGAGTAATAGACAAAGAAAGGAACCTCCTTGTATTTGAAGTCGTCTGGGAGGTTGAGTATATCTAACTTGGCCAGTGCAACCAACTCTTCCAACAGATAGAGATGGAGCGGACTTCCTTCAAACATCGAGACCGACTCTTTGTTGCTTCTCTTTGCCTTGATTTGGTTCACTATGAACTGCTCAATCTCTTCACGCACTTTGCTTCGCGAGGCATCTTTGGGCAATTTGGACTCTAACTTGTCTTTTAAGGTTTTGGCTTTGATGGCTACTTCCAACACTCTGTTTAAAAAGTACAACGATGCACTGTTCCCACGAACGGCTGGATTGCGTTCGTTGGCATATATAATCACATCGTTCATAGCAGGAGTGGCAACAATAGCACCTAAGCGATTGCCAGAACCCGCCAAGTTTTTGGTGGTGGACAATGAAGATACGACTCTTATTTTAGAGAGTAGGTTCTCATTGTTGAATACATAACGTGAGATAGAGCGCCACTTGGGCAACAACTCATCGTCAATTTTTACACTGTCTGTGTATGCTTCATCCAACAACAAAGTGATTTTGCTGTTGTTTACAAATTTCAAAAATTCTATTAAGTTTTCTCTGTTGAAATCTGAATATCCTGTGGGATTAGAAGGATCGTTGATAATGATGGTTACGTTCTCACAGAACCTGTCCCACAAATTGCCAGATGGATCAAACAGTTGGAGAGTACTTTTGATACGCGCCAACTTAGAATGAATACGATCATAGTCTATGCGCTGATCGTCCAAATTCTCAATTTCAATATCAAATGGATTGATGTTGAAACGCTCTTCTGAAAAGAGATCGGTATATTCCCAAGCCAAAATCTTGTTGTAGATAATGTACGGTTTTGGCTGTGCATCCTTGTTGAAAAGCAGATCGCGGATGATCATCTGAACATCGTCGGAAATGGATGTTTTATCCAAATTTCCCAAGTCACTAATGAAGCCCTTGATAATGGTTTTATCGGCATCATTGAGTTGTTCATAATCCTTATAAACACCTAAGTCGATTAGGATATTTCTGAATCTACCTTGGTTGTCTGCTTCGTTGTCAACTTTGGTAATATATTTTTGATAACGCTCTAAAAAGAGATTGATGCCAAAGTTCTTATGAAAATGGTTGTGTAGTGTTCTTTTGTAATTATCGGGGATGAAGTTGAGAATTACTTTGCACCTGTTTAAGATCGTTTTATCTAATGGTTTTAAAGATCTACTTAGTAGATAGTCACCATAGGTGCGGATCTGATTTCTGCCGCCACCTTCTAAAATTGTGGCAATACGGACTGCGGGCGTACTGCTGTAGAAGTAGGTTCGTATTTTAGCTTCAAAATCTGCAATTAGCTCATTGTTTTGGTCTTTGCGTTTGGCTTCGTCGGCACTGTTTTCAATAAATTGAATAAAATCACGCAGACGTGCCAAAGAGTACCTGTCTATTAATATTTGGCGAGTAAAACCGTCAAATTTGAATAGGTTGATGTTCTTTACAAGATCGTTGGTTTCGCCCAGCTGCTCTTGTTTCAACTCTTCCAGTTCTAAATTATAGTCCTCAATTTTTTTGTCGATGAGGGTTTTGAACTCTTTGAGATTTTTACGATTTACATTCTCAAGAATCAGTCTTAGATTGAGTTGTGTGCTGGCTGAAGAACCCAGCTTTTTGGTGTGTACTTTGTTGAGTGTATTGATGATTCCGTTGTGGAAGCTAAACACCAAACTGGTGTTGGAGGATACCGATTCGGGCGAATCGTCTACCACCACAATGCGCGAAAGCATGGGGAACCATTTGGAACCCGAAAACATGTTTTTGCGCATGTGCTTTACTTTCACAACAAAAACGCTGGAAGCGTCCTCTTCCATCAAGGCATAAAGCTCTTCTCCTTTTATGTTTTCTACAACTTGAACACAATTTCGACCAAAAACTTCGCCTTTAAGTAATTCCACAGCCATATCTGAGTTCCCAGATACTACGGTGCGGATAAGTCCATTCAGACCTTTGAAGTTTACTGCCCACTCGGAGCGATGCAAGAAATTGTTTTTTTCTGCTTTGGTGGTATAGTGGGTACTTTGGTTAATCATTTGGTCCATAGTATCCATGAGGTAATTCCAGTGTGCCTCATCAATATCCCCAATTACGCCAATGACATCTCTAAAACGACGTAACTCTTTGGGTGGATTGCCAATTATGATGCGAGCTAAAAAGGAGATGGTATCTTCAGTTACAGGTGGTGTTCCCACTGAAAAATCATGTCCTGCAAGGATATTGGCAATCCACTCTTTCTCTATTTTATCTACAATGTCGTTGTCGGCAAAGTAGCTTAGCTTTTGATTGAATTTTGTTTTTAAGGCATTGTAAACAAATGCCTTAGAGTCTTCGTGTGGGTAAAGCATTAATGAGACATCTGTATAACCAGGGATCTCTTCTTGAAACTTTAAAATATATTTTTGAATTTCTGCTTGCTGACGTGCAGGATCGTTGGGCTCTTCGTGGCAAAGGCGCACAAAAGTCTTGAGATTGTCGAAGATAAAGTTGGGTAGAAACACTTCAGCTCGTTCACCTAATGATCTGTATAGGTCTATGTACTCACGTGCCTCTTTTCTTAAAAAAGCTTTAGGGAATCCTTCGATTTGCATGATATATATATCTTTTAAATTACGGTTTGTAAAAATATAAATACTCTTTATTAATTGGGAGATAAATTAAATATTTAAAGTATCAGCCTATAATTATTTTCAGAATGATACAAATATATTGAAAAAATAATGAAACAGTAATTTTATTCGTGTTTTACATGACAATTTTTCTGTTTTTAGCATTTTTTCGCATTCAACTGTAAATTATCTCTGGTTTTAGGTTTCATTTTACTTCTGAGAAAGACTAAAGAGGTGTTGATCTCCAAATGTGGAAGTTACAACAAATTGAGATAAAATACTTTTATTTCTTGTGTAAAAATGGCGTGTTTGGTTCTATTAATGGGCGATAGGGAGGTTTCGTCTTAAGATCTGCTTTATGGTAATTATATTTTTTATAGGTTTTGGATTTTGAAGTTTTGAAATTTTCTACATCGACCTTCACAAATAACGCCCTCTTTTCGTTAAATTTGTTGATGTCGTTGTGGTAGGAATTAGATTAAAAGCATGAGAAACCTTCTTTTGAGAGAGATTGCATAGTTTGTTGTAGGGAAAATGATGGGTTCATTTCATCTTTTTATGAATGTGGAAGCGAGAAGTATAGTTTGCCATTATTATACGCTTAGCTATACATCATATATTATTGTTTTAAAACGAAGAGAAGATAAAATGAAAAAGAACTTACTCATAGTACTTGCATTTCACATGCCTATAATTGCACTATCCAATACAGGGGGCACCGACCAAAGTAGTAGGGTTGATTCCACAAAAATGAAAGTTTTCCATCTTGGGGAAGTAACCATTATAGCAAATAGGGGAGATGAGATGAATAACAGAATAAGTTCTATTGTCATGGAGCAGCATAATAAGATGGAGGTTTCAAAAGCTCTTAATATGCTTCCTGGAATTAACTTAACAGCTTCTGGCGTTCGGAATGAATCGATGGTAACTGTTAGAGGTTTTGACTTACGACAGATACCCGTTTATATGGATGGTATTCCTGTTTATATTCTTTACGATGGATATGTTGATTTGGCCAGATTTACCACTTTTGACTTGTCTGCAATAGATGTTTCAAAAGGATTCTCATCCATTTTATATGGTCCAAACTCATTGGGAGGAGCCATCAACCTAATTTCTCGAAAGCCTTATCAAAAGAACGAGATGGATGGTTCTGTTGG
>CAZJDS010000239.1:0-2713 GCA_964544795.1 uncultured Alkaliflexus sp.
CAAATATTGCAACTCATGAAGATCTCTGTCCAATCGCGCACGAGCTTCAGCGTTGAGTTCAGCAATATAATCAGAAGAGGTAATGGCACCATTTTTTAACTGATTTCTATAGTCATTGGTCACCTCGCTTTGCAACTCAATGATCTCTTCATCCTTCTCCATTATTTTAAAATATTGCTCTGTCAGACCAGAAACCTGAAAAAGCTCACGTTTTTGTTGCAAATCAAAACTCTCTCTCTGAAAGTTTATCAACTCCTTCTGGTGCAGTGCCGCTTCACGATTGCGACGTGATTGCTTCCAATCCCAAGGCGTCCACTTCAACTTTACGCCTACCAGCCAAAAAGTATCAAACTCATCATTGAGCATATTGTAACCAGGATTGCCATAACCAACCTGGCTAAAAGCTGCCAGAACAGGACGCCGATTTCGCTGATGCAGCTTGATTCCTGCATCGGCACTGGATTGCATCAAATTAAACTTGTCGTATTCTGCTCGCGAAATTGGGGTAGCAAAATCATTCACCTGAGGTGCAACCAAATCTTCAGAACTGTTCACCGTTTGACCAATGAAAAGAGACAAACTATTGAACAGTTGCTTTTGTGTCTCCTCCACAGTAATATGACGTTGACTCAATCGAAGCTGCTCTACTTTTAAAGATGAAAGAGCTGATTTTAGAAGAGCGCCACTCTCATGTGCAACCTGAAGCTCTCTCATCCGTGTTTCTAAATCACCGCTGATATAATTCAACTGCGATTTTTGAGCTTCGAGTATAAAAACATTGAAAAAGAGCTGAGTCACCACACCTCTAATCTGTTGAAGTTGAGTTTCAATATCGGCCTGTTCCAACTCTCCTTCCAGATTTTCCAGTTGCGATCTAAGTTGGCTTCTTCCGCCATCGTATATAGTTTGTGAAACATCCAGCGCTACTTTATATTGATCTTTGGACGCTGAAGGAATGGTGAAAGGCATGCCTGGGATATCTCCAACATGAGGCACATCGCTTTGCAAGGTAGCTTGTCCGGACAATTCAAATTGTGGCAACCAAGCTGTTTTTACATTCTTCATTTTCAACTGTGTGGCTGCCATGAGCGACTGCTTCCCCTGTAAAAGCGGATAATGATCACGTGCCAAAGACCAACAATCTTGAATGGTCAACGACTGGCCTGAAACCATAACAATCCCAGACCACCATATAAATAAAAACAACCATTTTCTCATAAATTCATATTTTGGTTTTTTAAAAGATCATATTAGCTGCAAAAAATAAGATATTCATATCTCAGGATTCACTAAAACTCCTCTGCAAATAAATTGGTAAAGTGATTTTCGCCTCTTTTCAAGAAACTCGTCAAATTCAACTTTGGAAGAAAAAAACATACTGGTCAGAAGAGGAGCAGATAAGAATGGAAAAACCAACATTCCTAAAATGCTCGAGAAAAGATCATGAGGTTCTACCTGAATAATTTCACCACGCTCCACACTCTTTTGAATAACTGCCACAATTAATTCTGGTCGAACCCCCACCATCCGAAAAAGCTTCTCTACTTTCTCGGGAGAACGATTCAATTCACCAACAATTAATAAAGGAAGATAAGGCATTTCCGTTAACAGATCCATATATCCGTTAACCACCAGCCAGATTATCTCCTTCATTGAAGTCTTCCCATCCACCAGTCTGGGTTCAAGATCTGGCCAAAAACTTTTAAAAGCATCATTAAAAATAGCATCAAACAACTGACTCTTCCTCCTAAAATAGTAATGCAACAATGCTTTATTCACACCAGCCTCATCGGCAATCTCCTGCATTCGAGCACCTTCGTATCCAGCACGAGAGAATACTCTACGTGCTGCAGATAAGATATTCTCTTCTGTCGTTAAATCTTGTGATTCACTATTTTCCATAAAATCCTTTACTTCTTAACCGAAAAGTTTAACCAACTGGTTAAAGTTAGAAAACAATTTTACAAAATCGATATTTATTATTAGATTGATTTTTACCGAATGGTTTCAATAATGGCTACATTTAAAAACACTCATCCTCAACCGATAAATAAATATAGATGCAACCAACTTATCAAGATAGGTAGATGTTTGTATATGGCATTACTTTTGTAAGAATATAAATTAGCTGCCGCTATGTAACCAGCAAAACAATAATTATATAAAATAGGCCATCATGAAAAAGTCAATTCTCACACTTATTATTTTAATTCTCAGTTTAGGAATTTCAGCAATAGCTGAAAATCCAGAAATCTTTGAGGAAAAAAGCAACCACGATTTTGCCGCTTCGGTAGAACTTCTTAAAAAAGCTGCCAAAGATGTTGGATGGACTCTACCCAATGAGCACGATATGCAGGCAAGTATGAAAAAAGGAGGTCATGATGTTTTACCGATCCAGATACTCGTTTTATGTAATTCGGGCTTTGCACAACGCCTTTTAGACAACGATGACACCCGGCACATAGCAGCCGTCATGCCCTGTAGAATAGCCGTTTACCAAAAAGAGGATGACTCAACCTACATCTCCTGGAGCAACCTTTTAAAATTAGGAGAGAAGTTGGGAGAACCTGCCCAAAGTATCCTTAAAGATGTTGCAAAGGAGATGAATCAGATTGCACAAAGCGCAATTCGATAGAATAATCTCCTTCCATACAAGTGAAGTATAATTTCAATGAGATAATCTGAAATCTGAAAGTGAATATTTTCTTCAACT
>CAZJDS010000239.1:2813-4071 GCA_964544795.1 uncultured Alkaliflexus sp.
TGATCATTTTCTGCGAGCATCTGCGAGATCTGCGGGAAACAATTAGAAATTATTTACTTTTCTTAAATATCATTTCTGTTCATAATTTATTTTTTCTCTCGCTGATTTCGCTGATTTACGCTGATCATTTTCTGCGATCATCTGCGCTATCTGCGGGAAACCCATTCCAAATTATCTACTTTTCTTAAATATCATTTCTGTTCATAATTTATTTTTTCTTTCGCTGAATTACGCTGATCAGTTTCTGCGAGCATCTGCGCGATCTGCGGGAAACAATTACAAATTATTTACTTTACAGAAGGATCTCTCTCACCAATAAAAAACTCCGGCAAAAAACCAGAGTTTTAAAATAGAGAGAAAACTGGGTCGTTTATCTTTTCCTCTTCATAAAAACATACCCAACTACCACAACCAAAGCTGATAAAATTACAGGGAGCCAATCACCTTTGCTTACTGTAGCATTAATACCAAAGGCATTAAAACTTGCTGTTTGCTGATAAGCATCATAACCAAAATAGGCAACCTATAAGTCCTACAATAAGTAAAATAAATCCAAGATTTTTCATAATTGCCAATTTAAGATTGTGAAAATTGAAGCCTGTTCCTTCAAAGATCATGATTTAATTGTTAATTTAACGAAAAAATAAAATTTGATTTCATATTGCCATTCCTTGATCTTCAAAATCTTAGATGTGGAAAGGATTTGAAGAGGATTATTTAAACCAAAGAACAAATCTCATCTTTATTAGTTATTTAGGCATATCTGCGAAACTATTATGAATATCCAAAATCAGCAAAATAACGAAAGTGCCAATAAAGCTTTGGCTCATGAGCTGTTACAACAAATCAGGAAAGTAACATTGGGAGGACCTGAAAAACAGAGAGAACGACACATAAGTCGTGGAAAGTTGCTGGCACGCGACCGAATAGACAGGCTCATAGACTCAAACACCCCATTTTTAGAATTATCACCTCTTGCCGCCAATGGCCAATACAACGACCAATTTCCTTCAGCGGGTATAGTAACAGGTATTGGAATTATACATGGCCGAGAAGTGATGATTGTAGCCAACGATGCCACCGTAAAAGGAGGAACCTACCTTCATGAAACCATAAAAAAACATTTAACAAAAACACAAATGATTTTATAGCTTTATCAGAAATCATTAAAAAATATCCAAAAGATACCATGAAAAAAGTATTGCGATTAAATGGAAACAATTATTCAAACTTAACTATAGAAAAAATACTTAATTCA
>CAZJDS010000240.1:0-4058 GCA_964544795.1 uncultured Alkaliflexus sp.
TCAGTGGTGATAATAAACGTACTTGGGTTAAGTTTCATTTCAGATCGCAGCAGGGAGTAAGAAATCTCACAGACCAAGAAGCAGGAAAGGTTGTTGGAATGGATAGAGAATCTCATCAAAGAGATCTTTATGAAGCCGTTGAAAAAAAGATATTCCCAAAATGGAAAGTCTATGTACAGTTGATGACGGAAGAGCAGGCAGAAGCTATGGAGAACAATCCTTTTGACTTAACCAAAATGTGGTTAAAGAAAGACTTTCCGCTTATACCAGTCGGCGAATTCGAATTAAATAGGAATCCAGACAATTATTTTGCTGACATCGAACAAGCCGCCTTTAATCCTGCCAATGTAGTGCCAGGAATTAGCTTCTCGCCCGACCGTATGTTGCAAGGACGTTTGTTCTCTTATGGTGATGCACAAAGATATCGTTTGGGTGTAAATCATCACCAAATACCAGTTAATTCACCTAAAGCCGTCAAAAATCCACATAGTTTTCATCGCGATGGGCAGATGCGTGTGGATGGAAATTTAGGAAGTGAATTACATTACGAACCCAACAGCTACGGCAATTGGACAGACAGCCCTAAAGACAATTTACCTCCAGAAAAGGGAGGAGATGTGTATAGATATGATTTTAGAGAAGATGATTCAGACTATTTCACGCAACCAGGCCTTCTATTTAGAGCCATGACAGCAGATCAAAAGCAAGTACTGTTTGATAATACTGCTAGGAACATGGGTGATTCAACACTTCAAATAAAGCAAAGGCATATTTATCATTGCTATCAAGCGGATCCAGAATATGGGAAGGGAGTAGCAGCAGCCATGAATATTTCAATAGATGATGTGGACTTAAATCTGCCAAAGAGAGATTCTCGTGAAAATCAGGTTAAAGCCAATAATATGCACCCTGAATTAAATGTACCTACTACGCCTGTTGACCCCGGAGTAGAAATAGATACAAACACGAATGATTATATAGCGCCTGAAGAAGATCCATGGTTGCTCTAATGTATAACACAAAGTGAGTGCACAGTCTGACCAAGCCACAACTTCTTGGTCAGACAATGCATAGTAATGCTGAAAGTATTGAGGCGTATGAAGCTACTTAAAATCCTGACTCTTTTTTCATAGATGGGTAGGAACTGATTTAATATAATTCCCCAATTCCTCACAGGTATTGACCACTTTTAATGGTATCGGTAAAGTTGATCAGGTTGTCGGTAGTCGTTATAAGGATATTGTCTGTGCCTCGAGCTTTTATATCTGGCAAAACATTCCTCTAAAAGGCTTCCGATTCATTCATGCCAAGCATAGGTTCATAACCCCTTTTTACAGTTACGACATAGACCGTCAACAATATAAACATTTTCTAATGTCGCGCTTTTGTATTTCTTTAAGAAAGCTAATGAGCTCTTCACAGGTTTTAAACTGTTTAAGGAAATCATCATCAAACAATTTTTTTTTAACTATTTGAGATAGTCCCAATTTGTTTAATTATTGTCATGTTCAATTTTCTGATTCTACTTTCCTTGTCAAATTAGCATCCATCTTTTTTGTAAGCATCATGTAATGAGTTCGATTATTTTCAGCTCGTCATTGCCAATAAAGCGGAATGTATGTTTTCTATCCACTATCAGATCAATTTTTATAAACCAAGCGTTCACGGAAATTGACAATGCTTGTTCGATTTTAACAAAGATGTTGATTTGGTATCCTTGTTCTCGGTTGAGTTGATTATATTAGCGTTGCATTTATAAATTGAACTTATGACCTGTCACTGCTGACTGTATATATTTGAATTTTTATAAAATACTTTATGCTATGAAACTAACAACCTTTATGTGTTTATATATCGTTTGGTTTGGTTTATGGGGCTGTAATCCGAAAACAAAACAAGATCCAGTGGTCAATACCACTTCTGGAGACGTATCTGGCAACTTTAATGATAAGATATATGTTTTTAAGGGAATACCTTATGCCAAGGCTGAACGATTTATGCCTCCACAGGATCCAGATACCTGGCACGGAATCCTTGAATGTAATGACTTTGGACCAGTAGCCAAACAAACAGTGGATTGGATCCCAGACTCTACCATGGACGAAAAAAGTCTATTTAGTGTTAATGTTTGGACTCAGGGAATAATGGATGACAAAAAGCGTCCCGTAATGCTTTGGTTACATGGGGGTGGCTTTCATGTTGGCAGCAGTAATGATCCAATGACATATGGGGAAGCTTTGGCTAAAAAAGGGGATGTTGTTATGGTATCAATAAATCACCGATTAAACATTCTGGGCTTTCTTGATTTATCTGCTTACAGTGATAAATATGCGCAGTCAGCAAATGTTGGTATGCTTGATATCGTAAAGGCGCTTGAGTGGGTTCAAAAAAATATTGAAAATTTCGGGGGCAACGCTTCGGATGTCACTGTTGTGGGTGAATCAGGCGGTGGTGGAAAAGTTGGCACACTCATGTGCATGCCTTCAGCAAAAGGTTTGTTTCACAAGGCAATTATTCAAAGTGGAACTCTATTAAATACAATGACTAAAGAGAAGTCACAATCACTTGGTTCATCTGTTATTGAAAATTTGGGGTTAAACGCAAACGATTTAGAAGCACTTGATACGATTAATTATATGGATCTGGTGGAAGCAGGAAATAATGCCATAGCCCATATTTCTGGTCCAAGAACACCTGGATCACCAACTATGTTTGGTTTTGCACCATCTGTTGATAATGTTACTTTACTTCAGCAACCTTTCAGTCCATCGTTTGCTGATATCTCAAAAGAGATACCTCTTATGATAGGTTCTACGTTGAATGAGCTTAGAAGAACAGCTTATGGAGAAAAAGACCTTACCATGGAGCAAGCCAAAGAACGTTTATCAAAAGAATATGGTGAAGAAGCCGATCGATATATTGAACTTTTCGCAGAGGCTTATCCTGATTTTACACCACAGGATCTTCTGTCTATTGATAATGTTTTCAGACCCAACACCATACGAACCGCTGACCAAAGGGCTATGGATACAACTGCTCCTGTATATGTTTATTTTTTAGCATGGAAAAGCCAAGTTGACAATGCTTCAAAAGGTTCTTTTCATGGTTTGGACATCCCTTTGGCATTCAATAATGTTGATCAAAGACCTGACTGGACAGGCAATACAGAAGAAGCCTGGAAGTTGGCTGATAAAATGAGTTCTGCGTGGATAAACTTTGCTAAAACTGGGAACCCCAATGTAAAAGGTGTGCTGCCAGAGTGGGAACCCTATACCGCCAATAACGGAGTTACTATGTATTTCGATAACGAATGTAGAATTGTCAATAACCATGATAGAGAGTTGATGAATTATATTGAATCAGCAAATTAACTCTTTCACAGTTTATGAAAATTATGAAGATATGAATCGATATATTCCACTTCTTTGAAAAATTTAACCGTTAGAATTTAGAGTTTAAATGATGGGTGAAAAATTACTATGTTGCATCAGCTTTCGGCTTTGCTCAATTGAAATGGAGAAACTATAAGTAAACTATTCATTAGATAATTATTATTAACATGAGAAGATTAACATTTTTATCTGTTTTAACACTTCTGGTTACAATATTCAACTTAGTTCAAGCTCAGGAATTGAAGCTTAATGAACTTGAATATTTCCAGACACAAGGTGTCAATTTCCTTGTATACAATAACCTTTTTACCGGAGGCTTTAATGATGAAAAGAACGCTGGTATAGAATTAATTCATCATGGCGTAAGAACAGCACAAGGTGGAGCTGTAAGACTTTCGAATACGCCAGAGCAATGGGATCTTGTCCCAGCTGCTTCAGAAAGAAAAGTAAACCTAGCTTCGAAAACCATTGAAACTACTTTAAGATATGAAGATTACGACTTCGAATCCAAAGTGGTGGTTACTGCAAAGGGAAAAGGCGTGGAGATATCTGTCTATCTTGACAAGCCTATTCCTAAAGGACTTGAAGGAAAAGCCGGGTTTAATCTTGAATTTCTACCCTCACAATATTGGGCAAAGACCTATTTGATGGATGAACGTATCAATC